>JANNFH010000472.1:0-11622 GCA_031379565.1 Alphaproteobacteria bacterium | reverse complement strand
AGCGGCAGAAGCGCCGTCAGCGCGTCGAGGGAGGCCTGTGTCTCGGTGACCAAGTCCGGGTCGCCGAGATCGGCTGGCGCAAGCTCCTCACGGTAATGCGCCCTGATCCAAGCTTCGAGCTTGGCGGCGAGCGCATCATTCAGGAAAAATCCCTGCGCCGCGGCCCCCCGCTCTTGCGCGGTCATCACCACACGCAAGCGCAAGCACGCAGGCCCACCGCCATTGCGCATGCTTTCGCGTACCTCAACGAATTCAGCGCGGCCAATCGCAGCGCCGGGCGCCGTTACGATGCCTTCAAGCACCGACGCCGTGCGGTTGTTTTCACGTGTCTCAGTTGGCGCGATCAGCGTCAGCGCGCGTTCGCCGGGCATTCGCACTAATTGTGAGTTGAAAAGGTAAGAAGACACCGCATCTTCAAGCGAAACATCAGCGCTTCTTACTTCGACGAATGCCGGCTCAAACAGACCGACCGCCTTAGCGCGAATTTCGGCGTAGAGCGCGCCCTTATCTGCGAACGCCTCCTCGTGGTGGAACAGGACATTGTCGTGGGCCACCGCGACAACGTCGTTGTGAAAAGCGCCGGCATCGATCGCTTTGGATGATTGCAAAGCAAAGATCGCGCGCCCTTCCGCCAAACCGTGCCGGCGCGCAATGGCCTCGCTGGCTTCCAGGGTTTGGCGCGCCGGGAAGTTGGTGCGCGCTTGCCCGGCGCGGCGGCCGTAGACGAAAATCTCGAGTCCAGCCGCACCCGGCGCGGCGCACATGCGCATGTGATTGGCCGCGCCCTCGTCTGACAGGGCGTCGTGCGGCGTCAGAGCCGCGTGTACCGCGAAGCGACGCGGGTCCGGAAGCAATTTGCGCAGCGCTGCCTCGGTCTGGCTGGGTTCGATGGCGCGGTGCAACATCGTCTGCAGGTTCGCGACCGAAACGTGCAAGCGCCCGTCGCCAGTGTCAGCACCCGGGGACACCGTCGCCGCGTTCGCCGCCCACATCGGTGACGCAGCCAGCGCAGCGCGCGCGATCAGCGGCGCTTGCTTCCACGCGCCCGCCCACATTTCGCGATCACTGCCAGCGAAGCCGAGCGTGCGTAGCCAGGTAGTGTCCGGCCGCTCGTGCGGCGGCAGCACCCCTTGGGCTAGCCCAAGCGCTGCAAGCCGGCGCATCTTGGCTAGGCCTTGCAAGGCAGCCTCGCGCGGGCGCGAAACCATGTCGCGATTGCGCGCCGAAGCCAGATTGCCATCGGAAAGGCCTGCGTAATTGTGCGTCGGTCCGACGAGACCGTCGAAATTGATCTCTTCGGCGGTATTCATGTCGGCAGGCCAGGCGCGGCGATCGCTTCGGCCTTGGGGGCAATCTGCGACGCCACCGGATAAGCAACGTAATCGGCCGCGTAATAAGCGCCGGGACGCAGCGAACCGGAGAGACCCGGACCCCCAAACGGCAGCGCGCCCGAGGCGCCGGTGGTGGGGCGGTTCCAATTCAGGACGCCCGCGCGCATTTGTATTTTCACCCGCTCCCATAATTCTGGATCATCGCTGATCAAGCCGCCAGCAAGGCCAAAGCGCGTGGCGTTTGCGACATCAAGCGCATGTTCAAAATCCGCGACGCGATAGATTTGCAGCAACGGGCCAAACAATTCCTCGTCGGGCGTCTCGATATTGGTGACATCAATCAGGCCGGGATGCACCAAAGCGCCGTCGCGTTTAAGCGGTACGATTTGGACTGCGCCGCGCGATATCAGCCCTGCTTCGAAATTCATAGCGCGTTCCGCCGAAATTGCGTTCGCAAGCGGACCCATGAACGGCTCTGGTGTTTGGGTTGCGGCGCCCACCGCAATCGAACCCATTAGTTCGACAAGCCTGTCTGTCACGGCTTTGCCTTCCGTGCTGTCGGGCACGATCAAGCGGCGGGCGCAGGAGCAGCGCTGACCGCTGGTGGCGAAGGCGGAATGGACGATAAGATTGGCGGCGGCGGCAGCGTCAAATGGCGGCCAGACGATCAACGGGTTGTTGCCGCCGAGCTCAAGGGCAAGGATCACATCCGGGCGGCCCGCAAATTTGCGATGGATCAGTGCGCCAGTTTCCGCCGAGCCCGTGAACAGCACGCCGTTGAGCCCTCGCGCATCGAGCAAGGCGGCCCCTGTCTCGCGCGCGCCCTGCAGGAGATTGAGGACGCCCGCCGGCAGGCCCGACTCCTCCCATGCCTCGGCCATGATGGCGCCGACGCCAGGGGTAAGTTCGCTGGGCTTGAACAGCAGCGTGTTGCCAGCAATCAAAGCCGGCACGATGTGGCCGTTTGGCAGGTGCGCCGGAAAATTGAACGGGCCGAACACGGCCAAGACGCCGTGGGGATGGTGCGAAAGCGCCATAGCGCCAAAGCCGGTTTTCTCCTCCTTGGCGCCGGCGCGCTCGGCTTGTGCGCGGATCGAAAGCTCGATCTTGCCGATCACGGTCTGCACTTCGCCTCGCGCATCCCAACCCACTTTGCCCATTTCGCGGCTAATGGTTTGAGAAAGCTCCGCTGCACGCGATTCAACGGCCTTCCCGAACGCGCGCACAATCGTGAGGCGTTCCGGGAGCGGCCGCTTGGCCCAAGCCGGAAAAGCAAGCCGCGCCGCGGCCATTGCCTCGGCGACATCGTCTTCATTGGCGGCGCGGCCTTGCCACACAAGCTGCCCAGTCGCTGGATCATGCGACGCGAAGCGCTCGCCCCCGCCTTCGCGCCATTCCCCGCCAATCCACAGCTCAGCTCGCATCGTTGTCCGTCCAGATCAGAACTTCTGCGCCCGTTTCCACCTTGAGCGCCGCCGCAGTTGCGCTGTCCAGTTTCGCCGTGTCGCCGTCCACCGCCACGCGCGCCGTCACGCAGCGGAAGTCGACGACGTGCGATGCCGCGATCAGCCCACGCTTGGCAGCGTCCAGCGCGGTAGAGATCTTCACGCGCTTGCGACGCGCTTCGCGAAGCGTGCGAATGTGATCGCGCGGCGCGCTCACCAGAGGCCCGCCGTCAAAAATGTCGATCACAGAAGAGAAGCTGAAACCCTCCCATTCCAGCAGACGCCGCGCTCCAGCGCCATCGACATGGCACTTGCCAATCACCGCGCGCGCGCTTTCAGGCAGCAGATCCACATAGATACGATGCTGCGGCATTAGATCCAGGATGAATTGATTGTCCGTGGTGGCGCTTAACCTGTCGGCTTCATCGAAATCCATACGAAAGAAATGCCGGCCCAGCGCCTCCCAAAATGGAGAGACGCCTTCTGGAGAGACAATTCCGCGAAGCTCGGACACCACCTGTTCGTTGAAACGGTTCGGCGCGGTCGCCATGAGCAAATAACGGCTCTGCGCCAGGGCGCGTCCGACGCCGGGTCCGCGATGCTCAGGGCGTACAAACAACGAACCCACTTCGGTGCAGCCGGTAAAGTCATTCACGCCAATCAAAACGTCTATGTCAAAACGGCGGTTCACATTGGCGGACGATTGCGCCTCGTGGATGAGGCGGAAATTGAAAAATGGCGGCGTCTCGCCGATCGTCGCCTTGACACCGCAGCAGCCGGCGAGTGCGCCGGTCTCGATGTGTTCAAGCGCGATGAGATAGCGCTCCGGCCCGGGCGCATCGGTGATTTCGGTGAAGCTCGCCGCGGACAGTTCAAGCCTTTCGCCCATCGCGCGATCGTCGAGCATCAAACTGGTGAAACCCGAGCCGGCGCGCGCACGCAATTCCAAGAAACCATCGAGATCGGCGGGCCCGGCGGCGCGCATGACATAAACAGGCCCGCTCATGGCTTAAGCTTTCGCAGGTCGAACACGCCGCGTTCGACCCCGGTAAGCAAGAGGAAGGACAATTTGGCGCGTTCGGAAAAGCTCGGGATAAGCGCGAATTCCTGGTCGCTGTGCAGATGGCCGCCACACGGGCCGAGCGTGTCGATGTTGGGGCAGCCGGCAGCGGCGAGATTGTTCCCTTCGCAGACGCCGCCTGAGGCCTGAAACCTGAGCTCAACGCCAAGCGCCGCGCCAGCCTGCTTGGTCCAGGCAATCATCGTCGCTTGTGTTGGTGTGACCGGCTTGGCGGGGCGACTGATCCCCCCGTGCAGCGCAGCGGCGACGCCATCCCTCGCGCCGGCATGCGCCACCACCTGTCTTACCTCCGAATCCGCCCAAGCAGCGCCCTCGGCGTCCGGCGCGCGCACGTTGAAGCGAAGCACCGCCTTGTCCGGCACGACATTGACGGCGCCGCCGCCATCGATAGCGCCAACATTGAACGTCACGCCGTCGCGGATGTTGTTGAGTGCGCCGAGCGCCAATGCGGCTTCCGCCGCCGCCAGCACCGCGTTGCGCCCATCGGCAAAGGCGCGTCCGACGTGGGCGGCGCGGCCGCGCAGCACCAAACTGTAATTGCCAGAGCCCTTGCGCGCGTCGACCAGAGCGCCATCGGCCAGGGCGGGTTCATAAGTCAGTCCCAGATTAGCCCGCGCGCCAAGTTTCGCGAGCAGCGGCGCGCTGGCCGGCGAACCCACCTCCTCGTCCGGGCTCAGCAAGATTTCGTAGCCGACGCGTTTCTCACCAGGCGTCGCCTCGAAGGCTTCCAGAGCCGCGAGCATCAAGGACAGGCCACCCTTCATGTCGGCGACGCCAGGGCCGCGCAGGGTCGCCACGTCCGCGCGCCATGGTTTTTGGAACGCGTGCGTGGCCGGGAAAACGGTGTCGTAATGGCCGGTCAGAGCGATTTGGATCGGTGCGTTGGGTCGAATCTGGGCGCGAACCGCCGCACCATGATCAATCTCAATCAGTTCACCATCGGAGCTCACGCTCTGCGACGGCATCAGCGGCATCTCGGCCATTTCACCGGGCAGGACGGAAAAGGCGTCCAGCAGAGGCGCGCGCATGCGCGCCAGCCCGGCCAATTCATGCGAACCGGAATTTATCGCGGACCACACCTCTGTCCGCGATGTTATCGCCTCACGCGCATCGGCCAGGCGGTCCAAGCCCGATTCAACGCCGCCGCCCCATGCGCGGAGCACTGCCGCGGCAGTTTCATTTGTCATCGGCGGAAAGTGCCGGCGCTAGGCGCCCGTGTCCAGCCGGCCAAGCCCAGCCGAGCGAGGCAAAGGGCAAAAAGAAACGGGCCCAGCTTTCGCCGGGCCCGCACTTTAACTTCAGTCCGCTGATGGTTTAGCGGAAGGAGATCGTTACTGCCGAACGCCGGTTCAGCGGCTCACGCACGCCGTCGCGAGTCGGACGGGCCAGATCGGCTTCGCCGCGCGCTTCGGTACGAACCGAAGAGGCGCCCATGCCGCGGGCGACGAGCGCGTCGCGGACAACCGAAGCACGACGCTCGGACAGGCCGATGTTGTACTGGGGCGAACCCGACGTGTCGGTGTGGCCGACGACGACAGCGCCGCTGACATTGCACTGACGCGCGCGGTTGACCGCTGCATCAATGGTTTCAAGCGCCGCTTGGTTGAGGTTCGAGCGATCCCACTCGAAGTACACGACGAAATCCGACGTCGGGCACGCCACAACTGCGGGCGGCGGCGGCGGCGGCGGCGCAACCGGCGGCGGCGGCGGCGGCGGGGCCGCTGGCGCTGCGAATTGGTAACGCAGGCCGACCGTCAGTTCCTGGCTGTCATAATAGGCGTCGTGACTCGAGGCGTCCCCTTGCTCTGTCCCAGCATACGTGCCGTCCGGCGCGAGGAACCAGCGATAACCGAAGTCGATGTCGAGTTGCGGGCCAATCGACACGGCAACACCAGCCAACGCTTGATAGGCGATGCTGGCGTCCTTGTCGTCCAGACCTGACAACTGGCCCGGGTCAAACGCGTTTGCGTTGACACTGGCAAAGCCAGCGCCGACGCCAACATACGGCTCGACAGTGCCGCCACGGTTGAAGTCATAATAGAGGTTCAACATGCCCGACCAAGCGTGGGCATCGCCGCCCTGGCCAATTTGCGGCACTTGGGGAATTTCGTTGAAGCGGTGGCCCACTTCCCCTTCAAGACGGAAACTGTTCTGGAACGCGTAGCCGAGCCCCAAGAACCCTCTCCAATCGCTTTCTAAGTCGCCTTGCCGTCCCCAATGGTTTCCGTCGATGGCGAAGTCGCCTTCGAAATTGTAGCCGATATCAGCCCGGCCATACCACCCTTCGGTCGCATGCGCGACGCCGACAGCGCCGGTCATTAGCGTCGCCAGGGCGACTGTTTTGGTGATGCGCGATTTCATGGTCACCCCTCTCAAAACGCAATCCCCTGCGTCTGCAGGTTTACTTGCACTAGCACTTGCGCCACCGGCGCTTATCAAAATCATCGGTCCCAGCCCGACAAACGCTGACGACCCTGTGCCGAACCCGGCCAAGAGCACGTCATGAGGTGATAAAGTCCCCTCGAACGCCCCCTAGGTCGGTCCCTGCTTCGTATCGACAAGGGTTAATCTGGCGCCGCCTCGCCACAATGTCCACCGAACTGCAAGCCACCGTGCAAGATTCCTCCCCCACCGTTGATTTTTTGCCGCCCCTGTGGCGCCAAGGGCAGACCGCCGCCCAAAACGACCGGGGCCGCGCCTCCCCAGGCACGGCCCCGTCCCCACTTCGCCCCTACCCGCGCTCACAGCGAACCGCCATGGCCTGGCGCGTCCCCAGAAACGTCCGAACGATAGGGCCGCACCTTATGGCCAGCCCGCGCTGTTGGCAGGCGTCGGACGCACGTTTGTTTTGTATTTCCAAAGAGATGTGGCCTCGCGAGCACATCAAATGCAGAGCGCCCGCGCCCCGCAGCTATGCCTGCGGCCGATGCATGGCCATCACCGGAAGGAAATGTTTTTCCGGGCAAATCCAACCCAAGCGACCGTAGCCTCGTTGCCATTTCTTCATAGCCGCGGCCTTCGCCGCGCTGTCCGCGGCGTCGCTAATCCCCATGGTCGATAAAAATGCGATGGGCCGCGCCGTCGAGGTCCTCGCACTGGCCCGCCCGCAAGCTCCAGAAGAAAGCCGCCAATCCCAGCGCGCCCAGGAATACCGCGGCCGGGATCTGCACCGCCGGTACCGCCAGCCCCAATGCGCATGGGCAGGTAACGATGAGCACCGCGACGGCGTTCAGCAGCGCTGCTCGGATGCCGACATCGCCAAACTCGAAGCCCAACGCGCGCAACAGTGCGGGGCCAAACATCCAGCCGAGGAGCGTCAGCGCCGCGAGCGAGTGAACCATGGGCACGTAGAGCGCCGCCGCTTTGTCGGCGAGACGAACAAAACCGGCGCGGCCCTGTTCGCCCAGCTCAACAAGGCGCGCCAATTCGGCGACGCTAGAATCCTGTACGCGCGCGGTCGCGCGGATCACCAGGCATTGCATCAGATTTATTGCGCCGGCTTGAATTTGGTCGCCCGGTGTCGCGGGCATTCACGCAAATGGAACGTGACCACGCCATCGACCTACCCAGCTCACGCCACGTTGTTGTGCGCGACCGTATGGCGCTAGAGCATTTGCAGGCCGCGTGAGCGATTAGGCGCGCAGCTGCCGAGCGCCCCTAATTATGGTTTGAAGTTATTGGTGAGCCCGGCGGGGCTCGAACCCGCGACCCCCTGATTAAAAGTCAGATGCTCTACCAGCTGAGCTACGGGCTCTCGCGCACGCGCGAACGGGTGTGCTTAAGTGTATGCGGCTGTGGCGGCAAGCCTCTGCAGCGTCATCGTCCGCCCGCTGCGGCAAGAACGCCGCGCACGGCGCCGGCCCAGCCCGCGCGCAAGGCTTGGCGCTGGCTGGCCGCCATGGACGGGGTCCAGCGCGCGCGGGTCTGCGCCTCGGGAATGTCCGCCAGCGATTTGACGCGCCCCGCGCCGAGCGCGGCCAGCTTGGCCGCGCCGAGGGCGGTGACCTCCTGAAACGCTGGGCAATTGACCTCGACCTCGCAAATGTCGGCGAGGAATTGCATGGCCCAGGCATTGGCGGTCATGCCGCCATCGACAAGTAGCGTCTCCATGCGCGCGCCATCGGCCTTCAGCGCGTCGAGCAAATCGCGGGTTTGATAGGCCACCGCCTCCAGGCCCGCGCGCACGACATGGGCGCTGCTGCTGTCTCTGGTGAGGCCCATGATGGCGCCGCGGGCCTCGGCGTTCCATTGCGGCGCGCCCAGCCCGGCGAAAGCCGGCACGAGATAGACGCCGCCATTA
Source organism: Alphaproteobacteria bacterium (assembly GCA_031379565.1). GTDB lineage: Bacteria > Pseudomonadota > Alphaproteobacteria > Caulobacterales > Aquidulcibacteraceae > Vitreimonas. Next base: position 3,465 of record JANNFH010000472.1, on the reverse strand, counting down.
TCCGGCAAAGCCCGGGCGATCGCTTCGGATTCCGACGACGATTTGATCAGCCCCAGCCCGTCGCGCAGCCATTGCATGGTGGCGCCGGCGGAAAAAATCGAGCCTTCGAGCGCGTACGCCAACGCCCCGCCCGCCTGATAGGCGATGGTCGCCAGCAGCCTGTTGCTTGAGCACGGCGCCTCCGCGCCCATGTTCATGACCAGGAACGCGCCGGTTCCGAATGTCGCTTTGGCCATGCCGGGCTTCAGGCAGCCGTGACCGACGAGCGCTGCCTGCTGATCGCCGGCCAGGCCGGTGATGGGAATGGCGTGGCCAAACAGGCCGGGCTCGGTTTTGCCAATCGGCGCATCGCAAGCGACAACCTTAGGCAGGAGAGCTGCCGGAACATTGAATAATGCGCACATTTCCCCGCTCCACGCGCGGGTATTGATGTCGAGCAGCAAAGTGCGTGCGGCATTGGTGAGGTCGGAGACGTGGGCGCGGCCGCCGGTGAGGCGCCAGGCGAGAAACGTCTCGATGGTGCCGAACGCCAGCTCTCCGGCTTCGGCGCGGCGGCGCAGTTCCGGTTTCTGGTCCAATATCCAGGCGATCTTGGTGGCGGAGAAATACGGGTCGAGCAGCAGACCGGTGGTGCGCTGCACTTCCCCTTCGTGGCCCTTTTCGCGCAGCGCGGCGCAGGCCTCCGAGGTGCGGCGATCCTGCCAGACGATGGCGCGATGCGCCGGCGCGCCGGTCTTGCGATCCCAGAGGATCGTGGTTTCACGCTGATTGGTGATGCCGATGGCGGCGAACTTGCCGCCGCCGCCGATCTTCTCGATCACGTCGCGGCAGACCTGGAGCGTCTTGGTCCAAATTTCTTCCGGATCGTGCTCGACCCAGCCGGGCTGCGGGTAATGCTGGGTGAATTCAAGTTGGGCGCTCGCGCATGGCCGGAAATCGGCGTCGAAGGCGATGGCGCGGGTAGAGGTGGTGCCCTGGTCGATGGCGAGAATGTGCGTGCCCATGAAGGGACAAAAGGACGGAGAGGCGCCGCGGTCAATCCATTCGGAAACGCGGGGGTGGGGGACGTTCCCGGCGCGGCCTGCGGCGCCTCTCCTAAGCCCAGGCTCAAGCGCCTTCGGCTGTCGCCAGCGCCGCGCGGAACGCGGCGGAAGCGTCGCGGACGCGGCCCATGGCGGCGTCCAATTCGTCGGCGCTGACTTCGCGGCCGGCGGCCGCCATGGCCTCGATTTCGGCGCGCACGGCGGCGAGTTTGGCGGCAAGGTCGTCAAGATTGACCGCGACCGACCCGCCAGCGGCGAGCACACTGGCGGCAAAGGTCAAGATATCCACCGCGCGAGCGCGGATGCCGGTCGGCACGAGCGGCAGAAATGCCGACAACGCGGCCAGCAGCATTTGCAATTGTAGCATCAGGGCTTGCATGATTGTCTCCTTCAGCCGCGGCGCGCGCGGACGAGTTGTTCGAGTTCCTGGATCGGTGCGTCCGCGGCGGCGGCCGCTTGGCTCAAACGGCGCGCGGCGATGTCGAGCGCGGTCGCGGCGCGTTGCAGCACCGGCTGGCTGTCGCCTGACGCCGCGGCGAAATCTGCGCGCGCGCGCAGATAGGCGGCGAGCGCAATTTCGAGCGTTTCCGCTGTCGGCGTTGCGGCGCGTTCGGCTTGGCCAAGCGCGCGCTTGAACCCAATCGGCGCTGCGGGATCGCGAACGATGTCGGTCGCCTCTTCGATGATGGCCGTATAGGCGCCGAGCAGCGCGTAGGCGCGTTGGTCGAGCGTACGGGCGGCGGCGGCCGGATTTTCAAATCGCGTCTGGCCAAGCTGCAGCGAAGCGCAGGCGGGCGTCAGCGTAATCGCGCAGGCGAGCGCGAGCACGCGTAAGGGATGGCGCATGTTTTTCTCCATTTTAGATGATGGGACCGCGGGCGCGGGTTCGGCCAATGGCGACGCCGATCAAGCCAAGCGTGGTGACCAGATCGATGATCGCGCCGGCCAGATTCTGGGCAACGCCATCGGGCAGGTCGATGCTGCAGCGGGCGGCGATGGCGGCGACGCCGATCGCGGCGGCGCTTTTCAAGGTCAACGATTGGCTGGCTGGTTTTTCAGTGCTGGGCGTGTCCATGGGCTCCTCGCTTGTGTCGAGAAAGCCTAGGCGCGCGGGCCGCCCAGTCGGATTGATTTGCTTGGACCGCGGGCCTTCAGGCCCGCAACTGCATGACACCGCTGGCAAAAAACGCGCCTGAAGGCGCGCGGTCCGGTAGGATTAGCCCCCGCACAATCCCCGCTTTGCCGCGTCGTATTCGCGTTTCAAGCGGGCGATGCGCTCGGCGGCGGGGACAATTTCATGGACAGCGCCGACGCCTTGGCCGGCGCCCCAGATATCCTTCCAGGCTTTCGCCTTGGCCGAGCCGCCGGCGAAATTCATCTTGCTCGGATCGCTCTCGGCCAGATTGTCCGGATCGAGCCCCGACGCGCGCACCGAGCCCTTGAGATAATTGCCTAGAATGCCGGTGAAGAGATTGGTGTAGACGATGTCGCCGGCGGCGCTGTCGACGATCATCTGCTTGTACGCAGGATCGGCATTGGCTTCGGTGGTGGCGATAAACGCCGAGCCGATATAGGCGAGATCGGCGCCCAAGGCTTGCGCCGCGAGCACGCCCTTGCCGGTGGCTATGGCGCCCGAGAGCAGCAGCGGCCCGTTAAAAAACTCTCTGATCTCGGAGATGAACGCGAACGGGGAGAGCCCGCCAGCATGCCCGCCGGCGCCGGCGCAGACGGCAATCAACCCATCCGCACCCTTCTCGAGCGCCTTGCGTGCGTGGGTGATGGTGATGATGTCGTGCAGCACGATACCTCCGTAGGAATGCACCGCGTCATTCACCTCTGGCCGCGCGCCAAGCGAAGTGATGACAATCGGAACCTTGAACTTCACGCAGGCCGCGACATCCGCCTCCAGCCGCTCGTTGGATTTGTGGACGATCTGGTTGACGGCATAGGGCGCGGCGGGCGCTCCGGGGTTGGCCTCATCGTAGGCGAGCAAGGCATCCTCGATCCGATGCAGCCAATCCTCCAACACCGGCTGCGGGCGCGCGTTCAGCGCCGGAAACGCCCCGATAATCCCCGAAGTGCATTGGGCGATCACCAAGTCCGGATTGGAAACGATAAATTGCGGCGCCCCGACCACCGGCAGACGAAGCTTGTCGAAGATCGGCGGCAGGGCCATCATTTGTCTCCTTGACAGCACACGCCTAACCGCTGATCGCCTAGCCGTCGATGCTGACTTCGCGTCAAGCCGGAGCGATGCGTGATTGAGCCTTCCTTGGCCTTGGGCGAACCCGCCGACGAAAACGATTGGCGCGCGTTGGTCGAGAAGGGACTGAAAGGCGCGCCCTGGGAACGGTTGAGCACCAAGACCGCGGACGCCCTGCAGATCGCGCCACTCTATCGTGAACCGGATTGTCCCACCGCC
>JANNFH010000449.1:0-3532 GCA_031379565.1 Alphaproteobacteria bacterium | reverse complement strand
ACCGGCGAAGGCCAGCACCTCGACGTTTCGCTACTGGACTGCCAGGTGGCGATGCTGGCCAATCTTGGCGCGAGCTACCTAGTCTCGGGAGAAAAACCCCAACGGCTCGGCAACCAACATGCGGCCATCGCCCCCTACCAGGTGCTCGCCACTGCCGACGGCCATATCGTGCTGACAATCGGCAATGATGGTCAGTTCCGCGATTTCTGCGCGGCGGCAAACCTCGCGCTCGCCGACGATCCGCGCTTCGCCAGCAATGAAGCGCGCGTCACCCATCGCGACGCACTGACGCCGCTGCTGGCGGCGGCCATGCGCACGCGCACGACCTCGGATTGGATCGCAGCGTTTGAGAAGGCCGAAGTTCCGTGCGGGCCCATCAACACGCTCGACCAAGTCTACGCCAATCCCCAAGTGGTCGCGCGCGGCGCGGTCGAGACGACGCGGCGCGGCGATGGACGCGAGGTAAAGTTGGCCGCCAACCCTCTGCGTATGAGCGCAACCCCGCCGTACCCATCCGCCGAGGACCGCGGGGTTGTGGGAATTTTGGCTTGATCAAGCCGCTTGGGTGAGCGCGTCGCCGGCTGGGCGCCAGTTCCAGGGCAGCAGTTCGCTCAAAAGCTGGGCGGGATGTTCGGCGATGCGGGCGAGCACGTCGGCGAGCCAGGCATAGGGATCGACGCAATTGAGCTTGGCTGTCGTGATCAGCGTGTAGATCATCGCCGCCCGGGCACCGCCGCGTTCGGACCCGGCGAACAGCCATGATTTTCGCCCGATGGCGACGCCGCGCAGGGCGCGCTCGGCGGCGTTGTTGGTGAGGCAGATGCGGCCATCGTCGAGGAAGCGGGCGAAGGCGTGCCAGCGTTTGAGCATGTAATTGAACGCCTTGCCGAGCGGAGTTTTGCTGGAAACGCGGCTGCGTTGTTGTTTCATCCAATCGTGCAGGTCATCGACCAATGGTTTGATTTGGATCTGGCGGACTTCGCGTCGCAGCGCGGCGATCAGGCCATTGATCTCGCGCTCGGCGTCGAAGATCGCATCGATCTTTTTCACCGCTTCGAGCGCGATCGGCGAGATGAGTACGCGAGCATCGCGCGCCTTGGCGGCGAGGTCGGCGAGGACGTAGAATTTGCGCCGGCCGTGGGCCCAGCAGGCAGCTTCCGTGATCGGCCCGCCGACGCGACCCTGCGCATAGAGCGCGTTGTAGCCGCCATAGGCGTCGGCTTGCAGCACGCCGGAAAAGTGCGCGAGATGGGTTTGCGGGTGGACGCCCTCGCGGTCGCGGGAGAAATAATAGATGGCGGCCGGTGGCTCTGGACCGGCGAAGGGCTTGTCGTCGCGCACATAGGTCCACAGCCGCGCTGTGATCGTCTTGCCCTTGGCCAGCAGCGGTACAATGGTGTCATCGCCATGGATACGCTCGGCCTTGAAGACATGGGCTTCGATCAAGGCATGCAGCGGCGCCAGCGCGATCGCCGCCGCGCCGACATGATCGGCCAAGGTCGAGACCTGGAGATCGATGCCGGCGCGGGCGAATTCGCCGCTTTGCCGGTTGAGCGGCTGGTGCAGCGCATATTTGTCGTAGAGCACCATGGCCAAGAGCGAGGCGCCGACATGGCCGCGGGCAATGACATGAAACGGCGCCGGGGCCTGGCTGATCTTCTCGCAATCGCGGCAAGTGAATTTCTCGCGCACGGTTTGGATCACCTTGTAGCGGCGCGGGATCGCTTCCAGCGTCTCGGTGACATCCTCGCCCAGCTTCGCAAGCCGCGCCGAGCCGCAGCAGCCGCAAGCCGCCGGGCTTGCAACCACCACGCGCTCGCGCGGCAAATGCGCGGGAAACGGCTTCTTCACCGGCTGACGGCGATGGCGCGGCCGATCCGGGCGGCCGGCCTTGCGCGCAGCTTCATCGGCGGCGATCTCATCCTCGGCGCGATCGGCCTCCAAATCCTCCAGTTGAAACTCAAGCTGATCGACCAGGCGCGCGCCGCGCTCGGAGGTTTGTCCGAAATGCTCGCGGCGCAGACGCGCGATCTCCAGCTTGAGACTCTCGATCAGCACGCTCGTAGTGGTGAGCCGCGCCTTGACATGGGCCGCATCGGCTTTGGCGTTTGCGGCGTCGCTCTCGGCCGCGATCGCGCGCGCGGTCATTGCCGCCAGCGCCGCCCTCAGGCTCGCGATATCGTCGCCCGATTCCATGACGCAATCATGCCATGAAGCGCGGTGTTTGAGGCGCCTGAATCCGCGCTCCGATTCAATTGGCCGCAGGCGCTTCTTGTTGGCGCGGACGCAAAACCGTTTTGCTGAATGCGCTGGCTCAGCCGGCGATTTCTGGCCGCCAAGTCTGCCGCGGCGCCCGCCAGTCGAGCGCCTCAAGCAGCATCGACAATTGCGCGGGTGTGATCGCGTGGCTGCCCTCGGCCGCATTCGGCCATTGGAATTTGCCTTTCTCCAATCGCTTGGCGAACAGGCACGCGCCCTGGCCATCATGCCAGATCGCCTTGATCAGATCGCCGCTGCGCCCGCGAAAAACAAACACATGCCCCGAGTGCGGATCGAGCTTCACACTCTCCTGGATTTGCAGCGCCAGACCGGCCATGCCGCGGCGCATGTCGGTGCGCCCCAGCGCCAACCAGATTTTCGTACCCGCGGGCAGCTGCATCATCGCCGCGGCTTTCGCGCCAGCGCCTTCACCAGCGCTGTCATCACCGACGCATCCAGCGCCCCTGTTATCCGCAAACGCGCCCCGCCCGAAAGCTCAGCTTCGATCGTCGTCGGCGCGCAATCGGAAGCGATGGCAAGCGGCATGAAGCGCGTCGGCGGCTCGGGCGGTGCGGGAAAGCCCAATTCGGCGCGGAAATGCTTGCGCCAAGTATGGACCTGCCCCGACGAAATCTGATGCCGCTTGGCGATGTCCAAGATCACCACATCCGGCGCGAACGTCTCAGCCGCGATCGCAACTTTCTGCGTCCGCGACCAGCGCCGCCGCTCCTTGCCCAGAATGATCTCCATGCGCCCCGCGCCTCCGGCAAACAACCAGTCTAGGAGCCCGCTCCCAGACTGGTCCTTCCCCGGACATGGCCGCGATCACGCCAGCCCCCGCAAGGCGGCTCTCGGCGGATGGGTACCCGTATTGCCTGGTCGCGTCGACTGCAAACGCACGGAAATTCGCGTCGGCGCAGCGCGGATGCAGTTTCAGCACAGCAGGAACACCAAGCTTCCGCGCTTCGCGCAACACCGCCGTCACCATGTCGCGCGATTCATGCCGCGCCAGATCGAGCACCAAATCGCCTTGCACCTGAGTGAAGATCGCAACGTATCCCGGCGCGAGCATTTGCGGCAACAGCCGCGGTTGAGCGGCGACTGTTCGAGCAATCGACTGCCGACCAGCTAGGTCGGTTTGGTCGATTTGCCGAAGCGTTCGACGTGTCCACAGCCATGCCACTTGTTCTCTACCTCGCCACTGAAGCCGATCTGGGCGACCGCTTGGGTGAGGCTTTGGCAATTGTTGAGAGCTACATCCTCCGTCGGGACA
>JANNFH010000427.1:0-11076 GCA_031379565.1 Alphaproteobacteria bacterium | reverse complement strand
GCAGCAATGCTGCCCGGCACAGCCGATGCGCAAAGTAATCCGCAGCGTCCACGAGGCCGCGCGCGAAGAAGCTCGCAGGATCAACGCCACGCCTGAATTTGCCCAATCACGCCGCGACCGAAAGAAGGTCGAGATGCTGTTTGCCCATCTGAAGCGCATCTTGAAGCTCGACCGCTTGAGGCTGCGTGGACCGTCCGGCGCGCATGACGAATTCACACTCGCGGCCGCCGCACAAAACTTGCGCAAGTTGGCCAAGCTCGTCTTCAACCCGCCGCCGCTGGCGGCGCAGACCGCATGACCAGCGCGGCGAAAGCCTGAAGCCATGGGCGCACGCAGCGCTCGAAGGCGGAAGGCCTGAAAAACAACGCGTCGCCGGTCATCGGAGAAATTCGCTGCGAGTTTTTCATCAGAATTGGCGAAAAAGAGCCACGCCTCAAAAATCGGCGCTCGCCAACGCAGCTGCGACAAGTTTAATCGCCGCCAGCCGTGAAGGCGCGCGCGCCAGCACTGTCTCGGCGTAGAATCCAAGCAATGCGTTTTGCTCGTCCAAGATCGGCTTGGCCGCGGCCGACGAAGCTGACGCGCGCATGATCCCCTGTGCGAGAAGCATGCCGCCGAGCGTATCGCCGGCCAGTTCGAGATAGGGATAGGCGCCGGCCAGCGCGTCGTCCCGCTTGGCGGCGAGCATGTAATCGGTGGCGGCCGCAAGCGCCACCGCCGCTTCGCCAAGACGCGCAGCTTGCGGGTGCGAAAACGCATCGGCGGTTTCGCGTGCTTCCGCGATCAGCGTGCGCATCGCTTCGCCGCGATCGCCCAGCAGCTTGCGGTGGTAGAGATCGATGGCCTGGATGCCGTTGGTTCCTTCGTAGATCGGGGCGATGCGGGCATCGCGGTAGAATTGCGCCGCGCCCGCTTCCTCAATAAAGCCGGCGCCGCCATGAATTTGCACGCCGAGGCTGGCGGCCTCGACGCCAAGATCAGTCGACCAGGCCTTGGCGATCGGGGTGAGCAGGCTTTCGCGCGCATGATCGCCGCAATCGGCTGCCAAAGCCGCGGCGTAGCACAGCGCGCGGGCGGCTTGAATCTTGGTTTTCATGGTCATCAGCATGCGCCGAATATCGGCGTGTTCGATGATCACCGCCCCGCCCTGTTTGCGCTCGCGGGCGTAAGCTAGCGCTTGCTGGTAAGCAGCTTCGGCGACAGCGACGCCTTGCGAGCCGACGCCGATGCGCGCCGCGTTCATCATCGTGAACATGGCCGCAAGGCCCTTGTTTTCTTCGCCGATCAACCAGCCTGTCGCGCCTTCATAGGCCATCACGCAAGTCGGCGAGGCGTGGATGCCGAGCTTTTCCTCAAGCCCAACGCAGCGCACGGCGTTTCTCTGGCCGATGCGCCCGTCCGCGCCCAGCATGAATTTCGGCACGATGAACAACGAGAGGCCTTTGGAGCCAGCCGGTGCGCCTTCGATGCGCGCGAGCACGAGGTGGATGATGTTGTCGGTGAAATCGTGCTCGCCCCAGGTGATGAAAATCTTCTGGCCACTGATGCGGTAGGCGCCGTCCAAAGCTGGGACAGCCTTGGTGGTGAGAACGCCGAGGTCCGAGCCCGCCTGTGGCTCGGTCAAATTCATGGTCCCGGTCCATTCCCCGGAAATGAGCTTGGCGAGGTAAAGTTGTTTCTGTTCAGGCGAGCCGTGCGTGCTGATGGCTTCGATGGCGCCGAGCGAGAGCAGCGGCAGCAGGCCAAAGCTCATATTGGCGGAATGCACCATTTCCATCGCCGCCAGCGCCACTCCGCGCGGCAAGCCTTGGCCACCATAAGCGGGATCGGCGGCGAGCCCGAGCCAACCGCCATTTGCGAATTCCTTATAAGCGGCGGCAAAGCCCGGCGGCGTGCGCACATCGCCGTTGGACAAGGCGACGCCGGTCTGGTCTCCGACGCGGTTGAGCGGCGCCAGCGATTCGCCCGCAAGGGCCGCGGCGGCTTCCAGAATGGCGCCAAGCAGGTCTTGGTCGAGGTCAGCGAACGCGCCGCCCCGGCGCACCGACCACAGGTCGGCGGCGGCTTCGAGCGCGAAGCGGATGTCTGCGACCGGCGCGGTATAATTCATGTGCCCTCTTCTCGCCCGCAACCATGTCCCACGTTCACGTTTCAGCGACACCCTAGCTCAAAGCGCCCAACCAGCTAAAGAGAGGGTGGGATGCGCGCCGCCGCGCTGCGGAGAAAAATCGATGCGTCACGTTCTGGTCGCCCTGTGCTTGGCTTTGACCGCCTGCGCCACGCAAACACCTGTGGCCATGGAAGCCGCCCCGCGCGGCGCCGCTGCGGGCTCGCCTTTGCCGGCCGCGCTACCTGGCGATGCGGCGGCCTCGCTCAACCCGGCTGACGCGCCCGCGGGCGTCTATCAACTCGACCCTAGCCATGCGGCCGTCATCTGGCGCGTTCGGCACATGGGGCTTGGCCTCTATACCGCCCGTTTCGATGCTCTTGCGGGCGAACTCAATTTTGACCCGCAAAATCCAGCCGCATCCAGCGTCAACGTTACGATCGACGCAAACTCAGTGAGCACCGGCCTGACCAATGCGCAAGGCGAACACGCTTTCGACCGCGCCATCGCGCGTGTGCTGGGCGCCGAGACGGCGCCGGAAATCCGTTTTGTCTCGCGTTCGATCGCGTTGACCGGCCCGGCCACGGGGCTCATCGAAGGCGATCTGACGCTTAACGGGCAGACCCATCCGGTAATTCTAGAGGCGCAATTCCAAGGCGGCCGCTTGGTGCAAATGCGCAATCGCCACGTGCTGGCGTTTTCGGGCCGCACTATCATTCAGCGCTCGCAATGGGGCGCCGGCAGCGTTCTTTTCAACCAATTCGCCGGCGACGCGGTGGAAATTCTGATTGAAGCCGAGTTCTTCAAATCATGAATGCGCTCAAGCTCACGCCGACGGCCCTAGAGCATTTCCCAGCAACTCCAATTCAGTCGTCCGGACTGGGAAATGCTCAGAATCAAATATTTAGACCGCTTCCTGGCCGAAAAACCGCACACACTTTTTCGGGAAGCGGTCTAGACACTGACCCTGGCCATCGAAGGTGCACACGCTCCTGGATTCCGGGTTCTCGGCTATCGCCGAGCCCCGGAATGACGGATTGGGAGTCAGCATGAAATTCGTGAGGATCGCAGCAGCGTGCCTTACGCTCGCCGCCTGCAACCAAACCCCAAATCCCCCGCCGGCGGCAGCGCCGGTCCAAGCCGTGGCGATCGAGGCGCCTTCGGGGGAATATGCGCTCGACCAGAACCACGCCAGCGTGACGATCCGGGCGCGGCATTTCGGGCTCTCCCATTATACGCTGCGCTTCACGGACCTCGAAGCGACGCTCAATTTCAACGCCGAGGCGCCCACGCAATCGACGCTGGTCGCCAGCATTGCCGCCAATTCGGTGGAGACTGATTTTCCCGGCGAACGCGATTTCGACGCTGAACTGCAAAACTCCCAATGGTTCGACGCCGACAACCATCCCCAGATCACGTTCCGCTCCACCGCGATCGAGCTAACCGGCCGAAACACCGGGCGCATGCTTGGCGAGCTCACGATCCGCGGCCAAGCCCATCCAGCCACGTTCGACGTCACCTTCAACCAGGGCTATGCGCGCCATCCCGTGGGTGCGCCTTTGTCGCTGCTTGGCTTTTCCGCGCACGGCTCGGTGAAAAGATCGGACTACGGCATGCTGGTGTTGCAGCCGCCGCCGGGAACCGAGGCGGGGGTTGCCGATGATGTCGAGATCATCATCGAAGCGGAGTTCGCGCGCCCTATCGCGCCCGCGCCGGGCGAGCCCGCTCCGCGCGCTGTTCCACCGACCTGACATGAGCACCGCGATATCCCAACGTTACACTGCGGTCGCGATTGTCCTGCATTGGGCGATCGCCTTCGCCATCGTGTTCAACCTTGTGCTAGGCTTCTGGATGCACCTCACCGCCGAGCACGGCGGCTTCAGCCAAGCTGTGTTCCAGGCGTTCCAGCTGCATAAATCGGTTGGCCTAAGCGTGCTGGCGCTGAGCTTGGTGCGGCTCGGCTGGCGGTTGACGCACAAGCCCCCGCCGCTGCCAGCGCAGATGCCGGGCTGGGAGCGCTTGGCGTCCAAGGCCGTGCATGGGGCGTTCTACGTCATCATGATCGCGCTGCCGCTTTCAGGTTGGCTCTATGTGTCCACCGGCTGGGCGCACGAGGCGGACCGCGCTTTCAACGTGCCGACGCTTTACTTTGGGCTGTTTCGGATTCCGCACCTGTTCGGCTTGGCCGAGCAAAGCGCGCAGGTGCGCAGCGCGCTGTCGCACACGGCGTTCACGTTTCACTATTTGTTTGCTTACGCCGCCATCGCCCTGGCTGCGCTGCACATCGGGGCGGCGCTGAAGCATCAGGTCTTCGACCGAGACGAAGTGCTGGCGCGCATGGTTCCAGGGCTCAAGGCGCCCAATGAAGCAGCGCCGCCGCCACGCGATCCCATGCGGCTCGCTGTGCTGGGCGCGGGGCTAGCGCTGGCCGCGCTCGCCGCCGCTTCTCTGCTCTATGCGGGCCTCACGCTCGGAAGCGGCGCGCCCGCCGCTGCGCCGGCGCAAGCTACGCCGCAAATCGAATCCAGCGCACCAGCAAGCACGGCGCCGGCGGAAAATTTAGCGCCGGGTTCGCAGAACCCTACCCAGGCGCCGCCCGCGGCAGCCGGCGCGCCGTCGGCATGGCAGGTCGACCGCGCACAAAGCGCCATCCGCTTCTCCGGCGTCCAAGCCGGCGCTGCGTTTCAAGGCGCGTTCTCGCGCTGGCGCGCTGAGATTAATTTCGATCCCGATAATCTCGCCGCCTCGGCGGCGAATGTGACCATCGAGACCGCCTCGGCGGCGGACGGCGTGCCCGTGCATGACAATGCCTTGCCCGAAACCGAATGGTTCGATGTCGCCCACCACCCCACCGCCACATTTCGCACGACGCAGATCCGCGCCCGCGGTGATGGCGCCTACGAGGCGCGCGGGGCGCTGACGATTAAGGGCCGCCCCATAGCCATCTCCCTGCCCTTCACCCTGAGCATCGCCGGCGACGAAGCGACCATGGAGGGGCGCGTCCGCCTGAGCCGCCGCGAGGCCGATCTCGGCATGGAAAGCGATCCCGACGCCGAATGGGTGTCGGCCGACATCGAAATCGACATTCACGTGGTGGCGACCAGAGTGCGATGATTGGCGATGCCGAGATCGATGCGGCCGCGGCGATATTGCGCGGCGGCGGGCTGGTGGTGTTTCCCACCGAGACCGTCTACGGGCTCGGCTGCGACGCACGCAGCGCGCAAGCGGTGGCGCGGCTCTACGCCGCCAAGGGCCGGCCGCACTTCAATCCGCTGATCGCCCATATCGAGGGATTGGCCGACGCCGAAGCGCACGCGCTCTTGCATCCCTTGGCCAGGGAACTTGCTGACGCTTTCTGGCCCGGGCCGTTGACGTTGGTCGCGCCGCGCCGCGCGGAAAGCCCGATCGCCGAGCTTGCCTGCGCGGGTCTCGCAACCATCGCCCTGCGCGCGCCATCGCATCCGATCGCGCGCGCGCTGATCGGCGCGTTCGGCGGACCGATCGCCGCGCCCAGCGCCAATCTGTCGGGAAGGTTAAGCGCCACAAGCGCGGCGCATGCGTCGGCTGATTTGGGCGGCGCGGTCGGTATGTTGCTCGACGACGGCCCGAGCTCGATAGGGCTTGAATCGACCATCGTTGCGATTGGCGACGACGGACGCCCCGTGCTGCTGCGGCCAGGCGCGATCTCGCGCGAGGCGATCGCGGCGATCACGGGGCCGCTCGCCGCGCCAGATGGCGCGGTCGCGGCGCCGGGCATGCTCGACAGCCATTATGCACCGCGCGCGCGGCTTCGCCTTGACGCCGCCTATCCGCGCGCGGGCGAAGCCTTTCTCGGCTTCGGCGCGGCGGCTCTGCCCGGCGGGCTCACGCTGTCGGCCCGCGGCGACCTCATCGAAGCGGCGGCGAACCTGTACGCCCATCTGCGCGCGCTCGACGCAACCGGCGTGGAGGCCATCGCGGTGGCGCCGATCCCAAACCGCGGTTTGGGTGAAGCCATCCGCGACCGACTCGCCCGCGCCGCCGCGCCGCGAAGCTAAAGCGCGACACGCGCCGGTTGGACCGCGAGCCTTCAGGCTCGCACTGCGCCGACATCCGCAAATGATGGCGATGCGCGTCTGAAGAAGCGCGGTCCAACCTTGAAACCCCTCGCCTCACCCCACCCGCTGCCCCCTCCCCTCGCGGGGAGGGGGTGCGCGTAATGGCGGATGCGATAGAGTCTGCCCATGTCCGCTGACCTTTATGACAAACTCGCCGCGCTTCTGGGCCCCAAAGGCCATGCCACCGACGCGGAAACGCTGGCGCCTTACCTGGTTGAGTGGCGCGCTAAGCATCGAGGGCACACGCCTTTCCTCGCTCTGCCGGCCAGCACCGAGGAAGCAAGCGCATTGGTCACGCTGTGCGCCGAAGCTGGGGTGGCTATCACCCCGCAGGGCGGCAACACCGGCCTTGTCGGCGGGCAAATACCTCAGGGCGAGGTGCTGCTCTCGCTGAAGCGGATGAATCGAATCAGGGCGATCGATGCGCGCGATGATTCTCTCGTGGCGGAGGCCGGCGCCGTACTTTCGGCGGTGCAACAAGCGGCGAGCGATTCGGATCGGCTGTTCCCCTTAAGCCTCGCCAGCGAAGGCAGTGCGACAATTGGCGGCCTGATCTCGACCAATGCCGGCGGCGTGCACGTGATGCGCTACGGGATGATGCGCGAGCTGGTCCTCGGGCTCGAGGTGGTCCTGCCGGATGGGCGCGTGCTCTCGGGCCTAAAGACCCTGCGCAAGGACAACACCGGCTACGATCTCAAACAGCTCTTCATCGGCGCCGAAGGCACGCTCGGGGTGGTGACGGCGGCCAGTCTGAAACTGTTTCCGCGGATGCGCGCCAGCGTGACGGTGCTGGCGCAGGCGGCGTCCGCAGACCACGCTCTGGCCTTGCTTCACCGCGTCAAGGCCGCCACCGGCGCCGTCTCGGCCTTCGAAATCATGAACCGGCTCGCCGTCGATCTCGTCATCCGGAACGTGGCCAACGTACGCGATCCGATGCCGGAGGTGGCGCTGCTGGCGCTGATCGAGTTCGAAGCGGCCCATCCTGAAGGGCTGCGTGAGATGGTTGAAGGCACGCTCGCCGCGGCCCTGGATGCTGGGGAAGCGCTCCATGTGCTAATTGCCGAGAACGCAAGCCAGGCAAGGGATTTCTGGGCTGTACGCGAGCAAATCTCGGCGGGGCACAGGCCCGAAGGCGCGCAAGCGAACCATGATGTCAGCGTGCCGGTTTCAAAGACGCCTGACTTCTTGCGCGAGGCCGATGCGGCGATGCAGGCGATCTGCCCCGGCGTGCGCATCGTCGCCTTCGGCCACATGGGCGATGGCAATCTTCACTACGCCTTGCTCCAGCCCGAGGGCAGCGACCCTACTCGCTTCCCGGGAAGCGAACTCACCCAAAGCGTCTACGCCATCGCCACCGCCCTCGGCGGATCGATCTCGGCCGAGCACGGCATCGGCGTCGCCCGCACCGCTGACCTCGCCCGCTTCAAGGACACCGAATCGCTTGCGCTGATGCGCGCGCTCAAGCGCGCGATTGACCCCAAGAGCGTGATGAACCCACGCGCGCTGATCCCCTAATCTGCCACGACCGCGACGCGCGTTTGGCCCACGCGAATCATTTTTGCCGGCACATCACGCAATCATTTTGGTGCGCGATGATGTTGCAAATTCGCCTCGCAGAATTTTTTCAGTGGCGATTATGCTTGCGCATGACATATTGACGACGTACTGCGGCTGCGTTGCCGTGAAACAAAAGAAGGAGCCAGGGCATGGCTAAGAAAGCAAAGAAGGCCGCGAAGAAGAAGGCCGCACCGAAGAAAGCCAAGAAGGCTGGACGCAAAATGGCGAAGAAGGCCAAGCGCGGTCGGTAGACCCGCTAAACCGAACGCCGCCTCTGGCGGGGTTCGAACCAAACAAGAGCGAAGCTCAAAGGATGCGCGGTGTGAAAGCACCGCGCATCTTACTTTTGGGGCGCTTGAGATCGCGGCGCGCGCCCGCTAGTGGTCCAACTTCGACCCAAGAGTCCAAGTCAGGCGCCGTCATTCCGGGGCGCACGCAGTGCGAGCCCGGAATCCAGGGGCAAACGCACCAACGCATTGGTGTTGCAACAAAACCCAAGCTCGAATGTTTGCGCCCTTCGCTCCCCTGGGTTCCGGCTCTCGCTTCGCGAGGCCGGAATGACGGCGGAGAGGTGGTGTGAAAACGCAAAGCGACGGGCCCGGGGTCCATAAACACCGGCTTCTGTGTTTATGGCCCCCGGACTTGCGCGTACCGCGCATCCGGGGATGGGTGGGGCAATGTCACATTCCGGAGCACTGTGAGATCGACATGAGCGAGCCCGCCTCCCCGCGCATCCCGATCGCCGCGGTCGGCATCGTGTGTCTGCGCGGCGATGAGGTGCTGTTGGTGCGGCGGGGCAAAGCGCCGCTCGCGGGCCATTGGTCGCTGCCCGGTGGGCGAATCGAATGGGGCGAGCGGGCGCGGGACGCAGCCTTGCGTGAATTGATGGAAGAGACCGGTTGCGCCGCCGATCTGATCGGGCTCGTCGATGTTGTCGATGGCCTGATGACCCGATCGGGGGAATCGCACGCCGCGAGGGACGGGCCGTGGGGCCATTATGTCCTGATCGATTACGCCGCGCGCTGGGCCGGCGGCGAGCCTCGCGCCGGCGATGACGCCCTAGACGCCCGCTTCTTCGCACCGCACGAGCTAAGCGGCCTCGATCTCTGGACCGAGACCGCACGGATCATCCAAGCGGCGCGGGCCATGTTGGCGGACCGATGATCGGCTGAGCGCCCAACGCATGATCTCGGCCCTCCAGCTGCGTCGTTTTCGCCCAACGGGCTAGTTCGAGCGAAACTCCTTCTGATGTTTAATAGAGTGCGACAGGAGAAACGTCTCATGGCCAGAAAGCACGAGCGCGGGCGTCGGCCCCGTGAAATGGCGGCGGAATTCACCGACGCCGCTCGCGAACGCGCCGAAGAGGCGATCAGCGCCGCCGAGGAAGCGCTCGAAGCCGCCTATGATGCAGCCGAGGACGGCATCGACGACGCGCGAGCGTATCTCAAGCGGCAATGGCGCGAGCGCCCGCTCGCGGTGGCGGGGGCGGCGCTGGGTATTGGCGTCGTCCTCGGCGTCCTCATCAGCGGCCGGCGCTAGATGTTCGACAACGCGGCAGCCAGCCTGATCGCCGTCACCACCGCCTGTGCGGCCGCGGTCCTTGCCGTATTCGCCGCCGGCTTTGCGCTCTACGTGCTGGCGGCGCCCAATTGGGGACCGGCAGGCGCGGCGGCGGCAGTCGCGGCGGCCGCCGCGCTCGGCGTAGGCGCGCTGGCCCTGATCGCGCATCACCGCGCCAAGGCCAAGCAGCGCGAAGCCGAGATTGCGCAAGCGCAATTAGTGGAATCCTTGCCCCTCGGCCTCGGCGCATTGACGCGCGATCACCCCTTGGTCGCGCTTGGGCTCACCTTGGCGGGGGGCGCGCTCGCGGCGCGTCATCCGCGCCTGAGCCGCGACTTGATCGCGATCATCGCCCGCCTCACTGCCCGCTGAACCTTCCCCGACGTCGTGACAGGCCGGCTTTACACGCTCGCCCAAGCCGGCAAAGCTGTCGGCGCTATCGTGGGGAGTTTGGCATGAGGTTCGCAGCCACCGCATTCGCGGCATTGTTCATCGTTGGCGCCGCGGAGGCGCGCACTTGGCGCGTCGATCCGGGACCAAACGCGCAGCAGGAGCTGCAGCGGGCGCTGATCGACGCCCGGCCTGGCGATACCGTCCGGCTTGGGCGCGGCCGTTATGAATTGAACCAGGGCCTCTCACTCGATGTCGATCGTGTAACCATTCGGGGCGCGGGCGAACAACGCTCCATTCTCTCCTTCTCAAACCAAAGGCGCGGCGCTGAAGGCCTGTTGGTGACTTCCGACGGCGTGGTGCTGCGCGATTTCGCGGTCGAGAACGCCCGCGGCGACGCCATCAAGGTGCGCGATTGCCACGGCATCACTTTCCGCGGCGTGCGCGCCGAATGGACGAACGGCCCCAGCCCCGATAACGGCGCCTACGGCCTCTACCCGGTCAATTGCTCCGACGTGCTGATCCGCGATTCGATCGCCCGGGGCGCCTCGGACGCCGGCATTTATGTCGGCCAGTCGCGAAACATTATCGTCCGCGACAACCTTGCGGAGTTTAACGTCGCCGGCATCGAGATCGAGAACAGCTTCAACGCTGACGTGTTCGGCAATACAGCGACCCACAATACTGGCGGCATCCTGGTGTTCGACCTGCCGGGCCTGCCCCAGCAAGGCGGTCATTCGGTGCGGGTGTACGAGAACGAGATCATCGCCAACGACACGCCGAATTTCGCCCCCGCCGGCAATATCGTCGCCACCGTGCCGACCGGCACCGGCGTGCTGATCATGGCCAACCGTGACGTGCACGTGTTCGACAACGAAATCGGCGGGCATGGCACCGCCAATGTCATCATCACCGCCTATCGCGCCGAGATCGCAGACGCGCTCTACAATCCGCTGCCGCGCAACATCATGATCCGCGACAATCGCTTTGGCCGCTCCGGCTTTGCGCCGGCGGGCGATCTTGCCGCTTTGGCCCAGATGGGCGTGCCGCTGCCGGATGTGTTGTGGGACGGCGCGGCCACCTATTTCGCCGGCGGCGTTGCGCACACCGAACCGGTGCGTATCGTCGTACGTGACAATCGCGCCGAGGGCGGAGGGCAAGGCCGTTTCCTCTCGCTCGGCGTCGAGGTCGCCGGCGCGCCGTTGACGGAAGCTCAGCCGAACCCAAATTTTCCCCCGCTGCTGGCGCTTGAAGAACCGGAGCGGGTGGAGATCGAGGATTGAGCGGGCGCGACCATAACCCCCTCCCCTTGAGGGGAGGGGGCAGGGGGTGGGGTGTAGCGCGGCGGTTGCGGTTTCGCGCCTC
>JANNFH010000401.1:0-1915 GCA_031379565.1 Alphaproteobacteria bacterium | reverse complement strand
ACAGCCCGGTCGCTTGTGAGCGGCAGGCTGGTGTTGCTTGGGCATGCGACGTTGCTGGAGGTGTTGGGATATTTCAGGCCGAGCGGCGAAGCGCCCGGCCCCGCATCGGTGTAGGCGTTGGCGCCGGTGCGCTCGGTCGTGCAGGTGCTGACCCGAAACACATTCGTGCCGCCGCTGGCGTTGGTGAAGCGGTGATATTCGCAGCCCGTGGTGGTGCAATAGGCTGAACCGCTTGAGGTGAAAGCGCCATAAGTCGGACCGGTCGAGCCTGAGAGCACGAACGTGTTCGCGGTCGCGCTGGCCACCTGCCAGGCCGTGCCCGAACCGCTGCCAGTGACGCGGTTGATCTGCGTCATGCCGCCTACGCCAGTGATGAACGTGTAGGCGCCGTTGGCGAAGCCGTGCGCGTTCGCCGTCACCACAACCTGGCAAGCCGCCACCTGGCACTCGGTCGCCCTTGGCGTTCCGCCTCCGGAAAAATTGTTGTAGCCTGAGCCATTGACGCCGGAGAGCTGGAACGTGTTCGCGGTCGCGCCCGCCACAGTGAAAGAGCGGTTGTTTATTTGCGTCATGCCGTTGACGCCGCTGATCCACACGATGTCGCCGTTGGTGAAGCCGTGGGCGTTGGAGGTGATGACGACGGGGTTGGCGCGCGTGGCGCCGGTGATGGTCTTCGCCGCGCCGACCGACCATGAAGCGCCGGTGACGGCTTTGGCCGCCGGGATCGCGCCGCGCGCCGCGACGGCGTAGCCGCCGGCGTTAACGCCGACCGAATAGCTCACCAGCGCCGCCTTGGAATAATACGGCGTCTGCGAATCCGCCACGAGCGTGTCGACAAGGTCGGTCGCGGCGGTGCGCAAATCGGAAATCTTGGAGCCAGACATCGACCCCGTGGTGTCGAGCACCAGCGCAATTTCGAGGTTGAGCCCGCCGCGCGCCGCCTCGGAGGACACGCCAATGGTCCAATCATCATTTTGGACGAGGTGGCTCAGCCCGCCGGGCATCGGCATCGAGGCCGTAACCCGATAGCCATCCGCGCCAACGGCGGTCAGCGCGAAATTTGAGGTGAGCGCGTAATCGCCGGCCTCGGCGTCAAAAAAGGCGCGCGCGGCAGTGGTGCGCTCGGTCAGCGTCAAATTCGCGGGCGCACGGGCTGCGGCCAGAGCCGCGCCGTCGGCGGCGTTCTGCAATTGGGTCTGGATCGCCTGCGCGCGCGTGAAATCAACCGAGAGGCCGACCAAGCCCAGCAAGGCCGAGCCGAGCAACGCCCACAGCATCGCCACATTGCCCCGACGATCGCGCCGAAACGCGCTCAAACCGCCGCGAACCCATCGCCCAACCATAAAATCGGCCCCAAATACGCCTTTTGATGCTCGCCGAGGCTACCCAACCGGCCTTAATTCCGCGTTTGCCAGCATCCTTAACCCGCCGATTTTACTTGCCAGGCGGTCAGTTCTAGTATCTTTATGATATCGTTTTGATACAGAAAGGGACGATCCATGGTCGATGCGAAGGCGCTTAACCGCACCCAGGAGCGCAACGCGCAAACCTCGAATGGCGGGCTGATGCTGCTGTTGCTGCTCGCGCTCATCGTCGTCGCGATTTGGGCCGCGACCCAGCTGGACAAGAGCGAGCGTCCCGAAACCGTGTTCCTCATGATCGTGCTTATTTGCGCAGCGCTGTTAGTGCTGGTCGGCTTTTACTCCCTCCAGCCCAACGAAGCCGCCGCCATCACCCTGTTCGGCAATTACAAAGGCACCGATCGCCGGGCGGGCCTGCGGTGGATGCTGCCCTGGTACACGCGCAAGAAGATCTCGCTGCGGGTTCGCAACGTCACCAGCCAGACGCTGAAGGTTAACGATAAGCGCGGCAATCCGATCGAGATCGCCGCCGTCGTGGTCTGGCGCGTGGTCGA
>JANNFH010000428.1:0-2473 GCA_031379565.1 Alphaproteobacteria bacterium | reverse complement strand
CTTGATTGTATCCGGCGGTGAATTGATCTTTACCCCCGAGGAACGCGCCGCTGTTGAACTTGCGCTTTCCGGCGCGCCCTTCTCCGCCGGCGATCTCGGCGAAAAGTTCGAAGGCATCGCCGCGCGGCTGTTCGCTTACGGCCTCATCGTGCGGGTTTAGGCCGTCATCAGCTGATGGAAATGTCCTTCTCCCCTTGTAGGAGAAGGACGAGCGCGTGTCGCAAGTTGATTGGATTGCGTCTAACTCACGCGCCGGCCTTGCGCCGGAAGCCGGCGTGCGCGGCATGGCATAGCGCTATGCCCAGCGCATCGGCGGCATCGGCGGTGACCGCGCCTGCCGCGGGCAACAGCCGGCGCACCATGAAGGCGATCTGCGCTTTGTCGGCATTACCCGCGCCAACCACGGCCTTCTTGATTGTCGCCGGCGAATATTCCGCCACCACGATGCCAGAACGCGCCGCCGCGGCGAGCGTGACGCCGCGCGCCTGGCCAAGCGCCAGGGCGGCGCGGGCGTTGGAATTCACGAATGTCTCTTCCACCGCCGCTTCGTGAGGCCGATGCGTTTCGATCACCGCGCAAAGCGCGTCAAACAAGCAAGCGAGCCGCGAGGCCAATTGCTGTTGCGGCGGCGGCGCGATCACGCCGTGAGCGAGGTAAGACAGCCGCGCCCCCTCACTGGCGACCAGTCCCCAACCGCAACGATTGAGCCCAGGGTCGATGCCGAGAATGATAATGGCGCTCATGAATGTTCCGTCGCTTCGCGCGCATCCAACGCGAGTCGGGCTGTGACCGCCACATAGATGATCCAAAACAGATTGTTGGCTTGCAGCACGTGGCTCTCGCTCAGCGTGTAGAGTGCGAACACGGCGAGAAAGGCCGGCGCCCAAAGGCCAGCACGCGCATCCATCGCCGCGCGGGCGCCGCGCCCAAGGGTCGCCGTAAGTTGCAAGGCAAACAGCGCGGCGCCGACGCGGCCCAAACCCAGCGCCAGCTCCAGCCAGCCCGAATGCGCCGAGGCCACCCGCCAGCGCACCGCCTCGCGCACCCAAAAAGCGGGCCCGTTGTCGGGTAGCCAAAAGGCGTAATAACCGTAGCCCAGCCAAGGCTGCGCAGCGACGGCGTTCGCGGATGCGTTCCAGATATCGGTGCGCCCCGTCAAGGTGAGGTCGCGGCCAATGGCGCCTACGAGAAGATCGGGCGCGAGCAACACGACGCTGGCGACGACGATGATTGCGGCGAGCGCGGCCGCGGCGACGCCGATGGCTTGCACCGGTCCCCGCCGCACCATCATGCACGCCGCCATGATGGCGAGCCCCAACATGCCGGCGATAAGCGCCGTTTTCGAGGTCGAGAGCAGCACCAACGCGGCGGCGCCGGCGGCGACGCAGAGCCACAATTTGCGGCGCGGCGGCGCAACCCAGGCGGCAGCCAATGCGATCCCCGCGCCGAGCGCCATGATGCCGCCCAACGTATTTTTGTGCGTCCACAAGCCGGACCAAGCGCCGACATGCTCCACCGGCATGGTGCCCACGCCAGGCGCCAGCAACGCGGCTGCGAACGAGCCGGCGATCAACACGATGAAGGCGCCAGCCAGCGTTTCCACCAGACGCGGCCAATCGTTGCGCCAGGCGAGATAGAGCCCGAAATTCATCGACAGGCCGAGCCACACCGAACGCCGCAAGGTCGCGCCGGAATCGATTGACCAAAGCGTCGATGCGAACGCCAAGCCAAGCAGTCCGATGAGCAGCGGAGCGGCCGAAGCGGCGGCGAGCGCCAGCTTTCGGTCGCGCCACGTCACCCAGGCAAGGAAAGCGTAAGCCGGCGCGAAGAAGATGCGCGCATATCCCGGCGGCTCGGTGAGGCCCTGGGCTTGCGCGATGGCCGCGAACAGGGGCTCGGAAAACTGCACCAGGCACATCGCCGCGGCGAGGCTTTCCCAACGACCGGCGCGCGCGCGGGCCGGGAGCGGCGCAGCACCTGCGAATGCCACCGGCGCGTGGGTAAACGACATCGGGTAACGCTTGCGCCCGCCTCCCTTGCCAAAGTTCTAACCGCCGCCCAGCATGGCGCCCGAAATAAGTGAGGCTTCATGAAATATCGTCGTTTCGCACACTTGATGACCGCTTTTGCCGGCGCCGCCTTGCTCGGCCTCGCAGGCGCCGCGTCCGCGCAGGCCCCGCCGGCCAGCGCCGCGCAGCGCGCCCAAGCGATCGAGATTTATCGGCGCGTCGTCGAGATGGACACCTCCGTGGAAGGCCTGCGCACACCAGAGATGGCGCAATACCTCGCCGACCAATTCCGAGCTGGCGGATTTCCGGCTGAAGATATCCGCGTAATGCCCTACGAGCAGACCGCAGCGCTGGTCGTGCGCTATCGCGGCGACGGCACAGGCGGGCGGCCCATTCTGTTGATGGCGCACATGGACGTGGTGACCGCGCACCGCGCCGATTGGGAGCGCGATCCGTTCAGCTTC
>JANNFH010000423.1:0-5249 GCA_031379565.1 Alphaproteobacteria bacterium | reverse complement strand
GCCGCTCGATTCCAAAAACCCGCTTACGGTCGCGCTCAATGTCGGGCGTATAGAGCGCGTGGCGAAGGCGCGCGGCGTGCGCCTCATTCACGCCCGCTCGCGCGCGCCTGGCTGGAGCGCGATGTGGGCGGCGCGGCGGCTCAATCTGCCTTTCGTCACCACCTATCACGGCATCTACAACGCGCGCACGCCGCTGAAGCGATGGTATAATTCGGTCATGGCCAAAGGCGATCTAGTTAT
Source organism: Alphaproteobacteria bacterium (assembly GCA_031379565.1). GTDB lineage: Bacteria > Pseudomonadota > Alphaproteobacteria > Caulobacterales > Aquidulcibacteraceae > Vitreimonas. The sequence continues at coordinate 5,009 of JANNFH010000423.1, read as the reverse complement.
CGCCAATTCGGAATACACCCGCAGCCACGTGCTGCGCGAATACCAGCTCTATCCTTGGCAAGTGGTGGCGATCCCGCGCGGCGTCGATCTTGATGTGTTCGACGCCGGCACGCTGGACCTGGCCAAACGCGCCGCACTGCGCGCCAGCTGGGGCGTCGCGCCTAGCGATTCGCAGTTGGCGCTTATTCTTCCAGCGCGGTTGACGCGCTGGAAGGGGCAAACCGTGCTGATTGAAGCCGCCGCCCGCGTGGCCGCGCGCAGGCCAGGCGCGGTGAAAATCATTCTCGCTGGCGACCCGCAGGGACGGCGCGGCTACGTTCAGGAATTGCACGCCCGCATCAACGGGGCGCAGCTGCGCGATAGCGTGGCCATTGTCGGCCATTTGGGCCAGATGGCGCTCGCGCTGGGCGCTTGCGACGCGGCGGTGTTTCCCTCGGTTGAGCCCGAGGCGTTTGGACGCGGCGCCATTGAGGCGCAAGCGATGGGTTTGCCTGTGATTGCGGCCAATCATGGCGGTCTTGCTGAAACCGTAATCGATGGCGAAACCGGTTTGCTGGTATCGCCTGGCGATCCGAACGCGCTCGCCGGCGCCATTGAACGCTTGCTCGACATGGGCGCGCCTGCGCGCGCCGCCATGGGAATGAAGGGAAGAGACCGCGTGCGTCAATTCTACACCAAGACAGCGCTGCAGAGCGCCACGTTGCAGGTTTATGACCGGCTCCTGGGAGCGAAAACATGAATTCCTGGCGCAAATCAGAAGCTGCTGCTGGCGCCCCCGCGCCGCGCGGCGCCAAACGCGTGCTGGTGATCCAATTGGGCGGAATCGCCGAATTCGTGCGGGCGATGGCCGCGGCCAAGGCGATCCGCGACTATCACGTCGGCGCGCGCATCACCCTTCTGACTAACGAAGCCATGCGCGAGCTTGCCGAAAAGTGCCCGTACTTCGATACCGTCGACCCGGCCGGCAAGCCAAAGGAGCCGCAAGGTATCACCCAGGTGATCGCCCGCATCCGCGCCGCCAAGTACGACATGATCTACGACCTCGAAGGCTCAACCCGCACCAGCAATTATTTTCAGGGCTTGCGCCCGTGGCCGCCGCGCTGGTCAGGCCCGATCGCCAATTGCTCGCATCCCTACCTAGATACTGAGCGCGGGGACTTGCATCCGCTGGACGCCTATGCCGGCCAATTGGCGGGCGCGGGCATCGGCGTCGCGCACGAATTGCTGCCCGATCTCACCTGGTTGCGCTCGGCGCTGCGCGATCCGCCACGGTTGCGGCCGGATTTTTTCGGCATTCGCGGGCGCTACGTGCTCATCATGCCGCGCGGCGACGATAACGCGCGCGACCGGCGCTGGCCGGAGGCGAAATACATCGATATCGCCTGCACCATCGCCCGCCACGGGGTCACCCCAGTGGTGCTGGGCGGCCCCGAGGAACGCGCCATCGGCGTGGCCATCGCCAAGGCCGAGCCCAAGGCCAAGAACCTCGTCACCCGGCCGGATTTGTTCCAATGCGCGGGCCTCGCCGAGCGCGCCGCTTTCGCGCTAGGCGATGACGTGGAACTCATGCACGTCGCCGCCGCCGCCGGCGCGCCCTGCCTGGTGTTTCTCTCGTCCAACGCCAGCCCTGAACGCGCCGCCCCGCGCGGACCCGGGGGGGTGGTCAGCTTCACCGCGTCGGTGGTCGCCGATCTGCCGGTGCAGCAGGTCGAGCGGCAATTGCGCAATTGCGGCGTGATTCAAGCCCAGCGCGCCAGCGCTTGAAGCCGGCCTCCGGCCAAGCGATAGTGAGACTCAGCGGGGAGGCCGGCAGCGGCCAGCAGACCCCTGTCCGGATCAATTAAAGCAGGAGAATGCCCGATAGCCAGACGTCCATATGCTGCGCCGCCGCCGTCGAAAGATGGCCCGCGCGTGAACGAAGATATCCGCGGAACCGTCAAAGTATTGCTCATCGACGAGCACGGTGAGAAGCAGGGGGAAATGCCGCTCGGCGCGGCGCTGGACGCGGCCCGCGAGGCCGGGCTCGATCTGGTCGAAGTATCCCCCAATTCCGATCCGCCGGTCTGCAAGATTCTCGATTACGGCAAGTTCCGGTTCGAAGAGCAGAAGAAGAAGGCTGAAACGCGCAAGAAGGCCAAGCGCATCGAGCTGAAGGAAATCAAGGTTCGTCCCAATATCGACGACCACGATTACGAAGTGAAGATGAAGGCCATCCATCGCTTCTTCGAAGAGGGCGACAAGGTGAAGGTCACGCTGCGCTTCCGCGGCCGCGAACTCGCGCACACCCATCTCGGCATGGAATTGCTCGATCGCATGCGCGCCGAACTGGATTCAATCGCCAAGGTCGAACACGAACCGCGCTTTGAGGGCCGCCAGGTGGTGATGGTAATGGCGCCGCGGGCGTAAGCGCCAACTAATCCTGATCATGAACATCGACTTCGGGGCGGTCGTCGCCGCGTGACAGTTCTTCGTGCCAGCGACCGCGTTCGTCTTCCCAGGAGATCGCGGCGGTCTCGCCCGCAAGCTGTTGCTCGCGGGCGACGCGCTTGGCGGCCGCGAACGCGGCGTCGTGGCTGGCGAACGTCTCCGAGATGGTGTCGCCAAGTTTGAACGCCCAGCCGCCGTCATGCTTGATGATGTCGTAGACGATTCTGGTCATGGCGTGGCTCTCCGTTCGCTGTGTGGAGACTGGGACGGCGCACGCCGCTTGCCAAGGGCTGATCAGGTCGCCGCCGCCAGCTGCACCTTAAGCTCCTTCTTGACGATCTTGCCATTGGCGTTGCGGGGCAGCGTCTCTGGCCAGAAGATCACGTCCACGGGCACCTTGAAAGCGGCTATTCTTTGCGCGCAATGATGGCGCAATTCTTCCGCCGTGGCCTTGGCGCCGGACTTCAGATGCACCACCGCGAGCGGCTCTTCGCCAAGCGTGCGATGCGCTCTTCCGATCAACGCCACATCCATCACCGCGGGATGCTCGTAGAGCGCGTTCTCGACCTCGACGCAGTAAATATTCTCGCCGCCGCGGATCAGCATGTCCTTGGCGCGGTCGACGATGGTGACGAAACCTTCTTCATCCATCGTCGCCAGATCGCCGGTCCTGATCCAACCGTCGATGAAGGTTTCGCGGTTGGCCTCTGGCTTTTGCCAATAGCCGCGTGAGACGATCGGCCCTTTGTACCAAAGTTCGCCGACTTCGCCGCGCGTCAGTTCGGCGCCATCGTCACCGGCGATCTTGGCTTCGCCGGTGGCGGGGGGCACGCCGCAACTGGCGGGCTTGCGCAAATAATCCTCGGCTACATTGGAGATCGCTGTCGCCGAGGTTTCGGTCATGCCCCAGCCTTGATACGGGACCGAGTTTGGGAAGCGGGCCTTGAGCCGCCGCACCAATTCCGGCGCCGAGGGCGCGCCGCCATAGCCGATGCCCTCCAGCGAGGACAAATCGTACGTGTCGGCGCGTGGATGTTCGAGGATTTGCCAGGCGATCGTCGGCACGCCGCCAGTGTGGGTGATGCGTTCGCGCTCGATCAGCGGCAGCGCTTCGTCGACATCCCATTTACGCTGCATGACGATTTTCGATCCGCTCATCAGGAACGGCAGCATCACCGCGCAGCAGCCGGTGGCGTGAAAGAACGGAATCGCCAGCAAATACGATTTTTGCGGCGCGCTTGGATCGGGCGCGGGCGGAGTTTCGCCGCGGCGCAAAAACGCGCGCGCTTGCGAGGAGGCCGAATTAAGCATGTTGGAGATGATGTTGCGGTGGGAGAGCACCGCGCCCTTCGGGTGGCCCGTCGTGCCCGAGGTGTAGAAGATCGCCACGTCGTCGTCGGGCGCTGCTTCAAGTTCTGGCGGCGCTGTCCTGGCAAGCTTGCCCCAATCGCTCACCGCGCCGATCACGCTCTCAAGCTTGGCCACGCGCGGGTCGGCGATTTGGTCCCTGGCGCGCGCGACGTAGATTTTGCGCAAAGCAGGACAAGCGTCGAAATGCTCGCGGATGCGCTCATAGCGCTCGACATCAACGATCAGGATCGAGCTGCCCGAATCCACCAGCCCGTACTCAAGCTCCGCGCCCGTCCACCAGGCGTTCAGCGGCGTGGCGATGGCGCCCGCGAGCACCGCGCCCCAGAACGCCGCCGGCCATTCCGGCAGATTGCGCATGACGATGGCGACGCGGTCGCCCGGCTTGACGCCATCGGCGATCAAGCGATGCGCCATGGTCGCCGCCGCGGCGCGGAATTGATCGAACGTGGCGCGTTCGCTGTCGAGCACGAGGTGGTCGCGCGGGCCGAACAAGGCGGAGAAGGCGAACAGCTCGCGCAACGTCGGCGGCGCGTTTTTCCAGATTTTCGTGCGCACGCCGCGAATGTCGGCCTCGCCAAGCTCAAACATTGAGCCGGGCTGAGCCAGCAGGGCATGAGCCTGCTCAATCGACATAGCGGGGAAAGCGGGCGTTGCGCCGGCGACACTCATGGCAGCTCCCTAGCGCGGCGTTTCTAAAAGGCGCCGCTGGCGTCATTTTTCCTTCTTGGAGCACGTCCTCAAGCGTGCTTCAACAACAGCTCACGCCCGAACTTTGCCGGAATTTAATGCTGGCTTGCGGGCTGCGCGAAGCTCGGGCAGCGTGGGCTGCACGAGGCGGACGGGAGACGCGCGTCATGGCTTTCAATTGGCGGTCGATGGTTCAGCGGCTCGACCCGCGCACTTGGCGTGTGCCGCATTGGCCGGTGATAAGCGCCTTCCTGGTCGCCAACCGCACGACGGGGGTGGCGACGTCGCTGTCGCTGCTGGTGGGTTTATGGGGCGGGGCGGTGCTGGGGCGGGTTTCCGCCGGCGCGCCGGCGTTCGACCTCGCTGCTCTAGGCACGATCGGCGCCAGCCGGAACGCGCGCAGCGAAGGCGCGCCGCGCGCCGGCGAGGCGCACGTCCAGGGCATGGCGTTCGTCCGTCTCCGCGCCGAGATGAACCAGGCCGAGCCCCGCGCTTGCCTTGAGTTTTCGCAGGCCCTCTCGACC
>JANNFH010000363.1:0-4631 GCA_031379565.1 Alphaproteobacteria bacterium | reverse complement strand
AATCGTCGGAGCTTTGTCGCGATGAAGAAAGCCGCGCCCGGATCGGAGCGCCCCTCCCCCCGACGGGGGGAGGGTAGGGTGGGGGGGCGAGCAGGATGTGGCGCAAGCGGCGCCGCTGTGGTTCCGTCTGCATGCCCCCTCCCCCCACCCCCGCCCCCAGGGGCGGGGGACGCCACGTCCAATGAATTTCGTAGCACTTCCGCAAGGGGGGAGGGGACGCCCAATCCCGTAACGAAAATGGGTGTGATGCCGCGCTCGGCGCAATGCGCTTCGATCGCCTGGCGCTGCGGCGCGCAGCTCTGGCCCACGAACACGCGCGCGCCGTCGGGCGCGGCGTCGAGCTTGTTGCGGGCGATTTCCTCCAGCGTTTCGCCGAGCCACTCCGTGTGTTCGAAATCAAGCGAGGTCAGCGCCGTGCGCCGCGCCGTGATCAGACGCGTCGGATCGAAACGGCCGCCAATCCCCGCCTCCCAAACGAGTTGGGTGCATTCGCGCGCGGCGAACCAATCTGCCGCAATCAAAAACAAAAACTCGAATCCACCGAGCGCATCGTGCTCGCCGGCCGCGTGTGCGGCCGCCACCACGCGGTCCCAGTGGCGCTGCAAATCTTCATCGCTGATGTCCTCGCCATCGACGCGAAAGCGTTCATTCAGCGCAAACAGGTGCGGCGAAGTGAAGAGGCCGATTCCAGCCCCGCCTTGTTGCAGAATCGCCGCTATCATCGCCGCCGTCGAACCTTTCCCGTTACTCCCGGTGATCACGGCGCTGCGTTCGCCAAAGGCCGCGAGGTCAATTCCCAACCGCCTCGCGATCTCGGTCACGCGCGCCAATCCGATTCCAGCGCCGAACTTCGGATACGGGACGCGCCAGCTTTTCATTTCAGGGCGGCGGCGAAATTGGCGCGCCAAATGGCCTCAATCAAATCCCAGCGGCCGTGATCTTCCAACGTCCTGATCGCCGGATTGCAATTCACCTCGATGACGCACAGGCCGCCTTCGCCGCGATCGAACACATCGACGGCGGCCAATTGAAGCCGCAGCGCCGACGCACAACCCAGCGCAAGCTCGGCCAGAGCGGGCGGCACGTCCGTCTTCGGCGCATCAGCCCTGCCGCCGAGCGCGCGATTAGCCGCGCCGTTCAGGATCACCGCCACGCCGTCTGGCGGAATGTCTTTAGCGACATAGCCGCGGCCTTCGCCGTCTCGGCCGCTGAGCGTCTCGGCCAAAACCGGCGCCGCCTCGCCGGGTCGATTTTGCGCGATCGCGAACAGCACCAACGCGCGCAGGCTTGAAGCGCCATCGCCTCTCACCGAAGGCGGGCGCTTGCGGTAGCTGAACAACGCTCGTCCCTCGAGCACAAAGACGCGATATTCCGGCGCCTCGATCACGGGCTGCGCCACGAACGCGTAATGGGCCGGCGCGAGGCGATCGAGATAGCGACCGAACTGGCCAATGTCGCGAATGATTTCGGCAAAAGCGCCCTGCGCGCCGTTGATCGGCTTGCAGAACATCGGGTAGAGCGCGGTGCGCGCGTAAGCCTGCGCATCCACGCGTTCCCGACCGGGACCGCGCATTTCAGCGCGCCGGTCGCTGACGAAAAACAGCCTTGATGGAATTGTCGCCAGCCCGCACTCAGCCAGCACGCTTCGCGTAAACGCTTTGTCCCGCGCGATGGCGTTGGCATGGGCGCGGTTGAACGCATAAGGTGAACCGGCGCCCGCGGAAAAAAAAGCGCGCTTGGCGCCATCGATGATCTCGAACAGATAGCCGTCGGCGGCGTCGAGCGAACGAAAGCCATAGCCTAGCGCCTTCGCCGTGTGGTGCGCATAGCGAGCATGAGCGCTTTTGAACGGCGAAGATTCCATCGCGCGAGTTTCCGAGTCAGATGCGGCGCCGATCGCCAAGGATCAGCCCGCCGCGCAAAGAAAGCCAGTTTGCTGCAACGGCTCCATCTTTGGAAAGATGGTCTTCACGCGCCAACCCCCGCTCTCGGCGATTTCGATGATTTGGTTGGGATGATAGATGCTGTGGAGGCCCGGCGTGTCTGGCGTCCGTTCGTAATAAGCCTTTGCCGTCTCGTCAGAGAAGGCCGTGAAGTAGAGTTGCCCATCATCGCGTGTGACGCGGCGAATCTGCGCGAAGGTCAGACGCGCCTCATCCGGTGATTGATGCGTAATTACGGAAAACATGCACGCCGCGTCGCACGAATCGATGGCAAGGTCGCTCAGCGCATCGACGCCCAACACGCCACGCTTGCTGGCGTACAGCGCGTTGCGGGTGCTCAGATGGGCGAATTGGAAGCGTTCATCGCCGCGGAGGGCTTCGCTGAGCCAATCAATCACCTTGTGGTTCACTTCCACGCCGATATAGCGGCCAAAGCTGAGATTGAGATTTCGGATGGTGCGCGCAAACCGCACGCCGCAACCGAGATCCAAGAGGCGTTTGTCGGCATAGGATTGCCAGCCAAGGCGGCGGCGCAGACATTCCAGCAGGATGAAGCCGGTTACCTCCGGTGCATAGGCGGTGATTGCGCGTGCATTAAGCTGGAAAGGCGGATCGATTGGATCGAATGGCGGTTCGCTAGGGTCTACGAGAAGCGTTTTGTAGTCCGGCATGGCTCGCCCTTCGTGCGCATTATGTACGCCGGGAACCTCAAGTCTCCCAGTTGCTCGTCGAGCAAATCGCAGATCCGCCGCGATGGTACCGCCTCCCGGGCTCGAACCGGGGACCCCTGGTTCCACAAACCAGTGCTCTAACCAACTGAGCTAAGGCGGCAAATACTCGGGGCGCGGAAACTAGCGCCCGGCCCTGCCAGAGGCAAGTGCGCACCAGCGCCTAAACCGGCCCCCACCCTTGCGCGTTGATGTGGGCGCGGATGCGGGCGATGCGGTTGTCAGGGTTGGGGTGGGTGGAGATAAATTCCGGCGGGCGCGAACCGCCGCCCGATTCCATGAGCTGCCAGAACGGGATCGCCTGTTTCACGTCATAGCCGGCGGCATGCATGTAATTTATGCCGAGAATATCGGCTTCCGATTCTTGCTCGCGCGAGAACGGCAGGCTGAGGCCCACTTGCGCCCCGAGGCCGAGCGCGGCGATGGCCAATTGGCTGTTGATCCGCGAGCCAGCGGCTTGCAGTGCAGTTTGTGTCGCCGCTTCACGGCTGTAGCGTTCGGCGGCATGGCGGCCGGTGACGTGGCCGGTCTCGTGCCCCAGCACGACGGCGATGTAATCATCGCGGCTGCTGATTTCATAGAGCCCGCGATAAAAACCGACCTGCCCGCCTGGCAGCACGAAAGCATTTTTCTGCGGGCTGTCGAACAGCACGAATTGCCAGGTCTGGTTGCCTCGCCCGGCGGCGCCGACGATGCGGCGGCCCACGGTTTCGAGGCGCGTCTGCGCGGCGCGGTTATTCCAAACCGGCGTTTGTTGGCGCACTTGCTCCCAAGCGCCCAGCGAGGCCTGCTGCAATTGGGCATCATCAATCAATATCAACTGGCTGCGCCCGGTTTCCGGATTGGTGGCGCAGGCCGACAGCGCAAGGACCGCCGCGCCGGCCGCCGCGCCGCGAAGCAGATCGCGCCGTCCCATGGCCGGGCCATTGGACGGTCCAGAAATGGCTTCAGGCTCAATCGTGGGCATAAAAAATCCCTCCCGGAAACGGCCCCTCTGGGGCTAAACGCCGGCCATTATAAGTCGTTCCCCGCGTCTCGCCAGGGCGGGGCGGGGCGGCGTGGACAGGCCCGGCGCCCGCCGCTATAGACCCTCGCTCGCCGCGCGCCTGGGTTCGGGTGCGCTCGGCCAAGCCTGGGTAGCTCAGTTGGTAGAGCAGCGGATTGAAAATCCGCGTGTCGGTGGTTCAATTCCGCCCCCAGGCACCATGCTTTTTCCGGCGACGCAGCGACTCGTTGACCCCTCAAGCCACCGCTTGCGGGGCCGACAACACCGCACGAATGAGGCGTCTGTTCTCTTCGAGCATCTCTGCGTGGGCAGGATCGCTTGAAAGATTCTTGCTCTCCCTCGGATCGCTCTCGAGATCGAACAACGCGTGCGAGTCGCTGTAGATATGCCAAATATCTTTGAACCGCCCGCGCCGCACCATTGGCCAACCCATCACCGTCTCGCAAAACACCGGCCGCGTCATGACGCTGGCGTCGCCCGTCAACGCAGGCGCCAAGCTAATCGCGTCGAGGCCAGCAAATGGAAATGTCAGCCCTGCAAGCTCCAACGCCGTCGGCACGTAATCGAAACTCTGCACCGGAGTTGAAATGCGGCGGCCGCCCTGAATACCGGCGCCGAAAACAAAAAACGGAACCTTGGCCAAATCATCAAACGGAATCCAAGGAACCTTACTCATAAGTCCGCGATGCCCGCCGAAATCGCCGTGATCCGAGGTGAAGAACACAATCGTGTTCGACAGATCGACGTGGTGCAGCAACCGCCCCACGGCATCATCAATTTGCTTGATCAGCGCTTGGATGGACGCCAGTACGCTGCGAACGTGGAGTTCTGTCTTATCCGACGTGCGCGAGACAGGAAACGGGGTCGGTCTGGAATCGTGGATTGCATCAAGCATTGGTTGCGGGAGACCGCGATTGATTTCGATCCCGCCTTCCGGAAGCGCCTGATCCTGGG
>JANNFH010000362.1:0-2615 GCA_031379565.1 Alphaproteobacteria bacterium | reverse complement strand
TTGCACCGGGTTCCGGGTTCGGCTTCGCCGCCCCGAAATGACGGACCACTTAGGACAATCCCATCAGCTCGTTATAGCGCGTCCAGCCGGCGTTTGCGTCAAATTCGCGCGCCCGGCGCGGGAATTCGACGCAAACGCTGGCTGGGCGCGCTATAACGAGCTGATGGGATTGTCCTAAGTGGTCCGTCATTCCGGATCACGCTTCGCGTGTCCGGACTGACGGAATGTTGGGAGCGAATGGAAAACCAGGAAGACGCCACCGAGCTTGATCTCGCGGCCGCCGAAGATGCGGAGGGGCGCGATGCGTTCGTGTTGGCGCTCGACGTGTTTGACGGGCCGCTGCACCTCTTGCTCGAACTGGCCCGGGCCCGGAAAGTGGATATCGCGCGGGTGTCGGTGGGCGAGATCGCTGACCAATATCTGAACTTCATCGCCGAGGCGCGGGCTCAGAACATGGAGCTCGCCGGCGATTATCTGGTGATGGCGGCGTGGCTGGCGCTGCTGAAGTCGCGGCTGCTGATTCCGAAGCCGCACTTGGACGAGGACGAACCCGATCCGCTGCAGATGGCGGCGGCGCTGAAGCTCAAATTGATACGCCTCGAATTGGCGCGCGCGGCGGCGAAGCGCTTGGACGACATGCCGCAATTGGGGCGCGACATCTTCCTTAATGGCGCGCCCCAGCCGATTCAGCTAACCAAGACCAAGGCTTGGCGCGCCGATCTCTACGAATTGCTCAACGCTTATTGCGCCGAGCGTACAAAAGGCGTGCGCAAGCGCGCTTACCGCACCCAAGTGCGCCGCGCGTACCCGCTCGAAACCGCGCGCCGCAAACTGGAACAAGCGCTGGCGAAACTGGAACAATGGAGCGCCATCGAGGCGCTGACGCCGCCGAGCGAAGCGGGCCCCGATGCGCCGCCGCCGCAATCGTACCTGGCGTCCATCTTTGGCGCGGCGTTGGAACTGGCCCGGGAAGGCAAGATGGAAATGCGCCAGGCTGAAGCGTTCGCGCCGCTATTCGTGCGGGCGAAAACGGAGCACATTGGCCCCCATGAACGCGCCTGAGCCTCCACACGCCGACGCAATGCGGCGCATTGCGGATGCATTCGCCGACGCCCCGGAGCGCGCGGGGGGGCGGCCCGAACCCTCCGCTGACGCCATCCGCGCCGCCGAGGCGCTGTTGTTCGCCGGCGGCGAACCGATTTCGGCAAGAGCCCTCGGTGAGAAGCTCGGACCAGAGGTCGATGCAGCAGCGGTGCTGATGAAGCTGAAGCGCGATTATGCCGGGCGCGGTGTGGAATTGGTGGAGGCGGGCGGGGCATGGCGGTTCCAGTCCGCGCCCGATCTGTCGGGTCTGTTCGCCGAGACAAGGGAAGAACCCAAGCGGCTGCCGAAGGCGGCGATGGAAACGTTGGCGGTAATTGCATACCACCAGCCGGTGACCCGGGCGGAGATCGAGGATATTCGCGGCGTATCGCTCTCGCGCGGGTCGATGGAGCTGCTGCTAGAGATCGGCTGGATCCGGCCGCGTGGCCGGCGGCGGACGCCCGGCCGGCCGCTCACGTTCGGGACGACGGAAGCGTTTCTCAGTCAGTTCGCCCTGGCCTCGCTTGACGCCCTACCGGGGAAGGACGATCTGAAGGGTCTCGGATTGCTCGATCCGCGCGCGGCCGCCCAGATTGAGGTGCCTCAGCCAAGCGAGGAAGCAGCGAGCGACGAAGATTTACTGGGTCCAGGCGAGGACTCAGCAAGCTTTTTCGTGGATCATCTGGATCAGGACGAATAGCGCGCCCGCTGACCCTGGAATCTGGGCAGCGCCGACCGCTGAAGGAGTTTCTTCGATGCACTTTCCGGCACTGATACCGCTGCTGATCGTTGTGTTTCTGGCGTTTTTGCTGTTCGGGCGCCCGGGCCGGTTGTCCGGCATGATGGAAGACCTCGGCAAAGGCATTCGCGGCTTCCGTAAAGGCTTGACCGAGCCAGAGACGCCGCCGCCGGCGGCCGAGCCGCCCCGCCAGGTGCCGGATCAAAATGCCGCGCGCGATCCTGACCGTACGCAGACCTAGCGCCGCCTGACAGGCCAGCCCCATGCTGCCGAGCCTCGGCTTTTCGGAAATATTGCTCCTCGGCATCCTCGCGCTGGTCGTGGTGGGGCCGAAAGATCTGCCGCTTCTGTTGCGCAAGCTGGGGCGATGGACGGCGAAATTGCGCGGCATGGCGCAGGAATTTCGCACCGGCTTTGACGAACTGGCGCGCCAGGCTGAGCTCGATGAGCTGAAGAAGGAAGTCGATGCGCTGCGGCGCACCACCAATCTGAGCGGCCTCGCCCGTGAGATGCAAAAGCCTCTGCCGACGCTGGAGGATTATGCGGGGGTGAAAAAACCGGACCGCGGCCCTTCAGGTCCGCCTGAAGTCAGCGCGGCTGAAGATGCGCGGTCCGAAGATCTGGCCCGCGGACCAGCAAATCCGCAGGAAGTGGGCGCGTCTGAAGACGCGCGGTCCGAAGAGCCACAGCCCCTTGCCCAGAGCGCACCGTGACCGATGCGGTAAAAACCGACGACGACGAGGTTGAATCTTCGCGCGCGCCTTTGCTCGAACATTTGATGGAGCTGCGCTCG
>JANNFH010000306.1:0-7602 GCA_031379565.1 Alphaproteobacteria bacterium | reverse complement strand
CGTCGCCGCGCCGCGCGGGCGCCGTGCGCATCCAAACGTTTAATGCCCGGCGTCGGAGTGACAATGCTTGTAAGCGGATGCTGTTCGGGCTCAATCTGGGAACCAGGGCAATTGAGGGACCATCATGAATCGGATGTTTTGGGCTGTGCTTGCATTCGCCTTGGCGGCGGCGGGCGCAGCGGCGGCGCAAGCGCCCCTGCCCTTCGATCCGGAGGAAGCCACGCAAGCCTGGCTAGCGACGATGGGGCCCGAAGCTATTGCGCGCTCCAATTCCTATTTCGAAGGCGGCTATTGGCTCGATCTCGCCGATTCCGCGATCACAATAGGCATCGGCCTGCTGCTGATGATGCTCGGGATCGCCACGGGCGTGCGCAATTGGCTTGAGAGAACCGTCAAGGCTTATTTCCTGGTCGTGTTCGGTATGGCGGTGTTCTACCTCACCGTCTCCAGCGTGCTCTCATTCCCGTTCTACTATTACACGCAGTTCGTGCGCGAACATGAGTTCGGCCTGGCGACGCAGAACTTCCAAGAATGGTTCGGCGAGTTCATGATCGGATTTGCGCTGAACCTCCTCATCGGCGCGATTTTCATATCGATCCTGTACCTGATCATTCGCGCCGCCAAGGGCGCCTGGTGGGTGTGGGGCACGGGCGTCACCCTGGTCCTCATGGCCGTGTTAATCGCCGCCGCGCCGGTCTACATTTCGCCGCTGTTCAACACCTATACGCCAATGCAAGAGGGGGCGCAGAAGGCCGACATCCTGCACATGGCGCAAGCCAACGGCGTGCCGGCGGACAACGTCTATGTGTTCGACGTTTCGCGGCAATCCAACCGTGTCACCGCCAACGTTTCGGGCATGTTCAACACCACCCGAATCTCTTTGTCAGACACGTTGCTTCAACGCGCTACCTCTGCCGGCGTTCGCGAGGTCATGGGCCACGAAATCGGCCATTACGTGCTGCACCACACCAATTCCATCCTGGTTATGCTCGGCGTGCTGATCGCCTTCGTGTTCGCGCTGACGAACATGATGTTCAATTGGTTGGTCAAAGGCGAACGTTGGGGCGTACGCGGCATTTCCGACCCCGCCGGGATGCCGCTCGCATTTTCGGTGCTGACCTTCCTGTTCACGCTGGCGACGCCGATCAACAACAACATCATCCGCTATCACGAACACCAGGCCGACATTTTCGGCCTCAACGCCTCCCGCGAACCCGATGGCTTCGCCGAGACGGCGCTGCTGCTCTCCGAATACCGCAAGATGGCGCCCTCCCCGCTTGAGCTCTGGTTCTTCTACGACCACCCCTCGGGCTACGACCGCATCCACATGGCGATGGAATGGAAAGCGCACGAAATGGCAGTGGGCCGCTATCCCGCCGGACCAGGCGGACCGCCCGAAGGCTGGCGCCCGGATTTCGTGGTGATGCATCAGAGCGCGGAAAGCGCGCCGCGCGCGGTTACGCCAACTCCGGAACCGTCACCCGCCGCGCCGTCAAATTGATCCGCCCGCCTTTCGGCAACAGCCGTGAGGTGCCGGGCAGGATGCGATCGATTCCATGATAGGCGCGCCGCGCGGCGCCACCGAGGATGCACACGTCGCCCGACGCCAGCCGCACGCTGCGGGTGGGATCGGAGCGTAGCGGACCTCCCACGCGGAAAAGTGCCGTGTCGCCGAGCGAGATCGACAGCACAGGCGCGTCCCAGGCTTCCTCGTCAGCATCGACGTGCAGGCCCATGCGCGCATCGCCTTCGTAGAGATTGACCAGGCACGCTTCCGGCGGCGCGGCATAAGCGCAAAGCTCATCCCATACCTTGAGCACCAGCGCCGGCATGTCCGGCCAAGTCGCCCCCGTTTCGGGATGCCGGTCCTGATAGCGATAGCCCTGCTCCTTGTCCGTGACCCAGCCGAGCGGGCCGAAATTGCTCATCCGCACCCGCATCGGCTGACCCGATTTGGGCATGCGTGGGGTGTAGAGCGGGGCGACGCGCAGGCGCGCGAACACCGCATCGCGCAGCGCCGCCTGCTCTTCCCGGCCGAGCAGGCCGGGATAGAGGCGAAACCCTTCGAGATCGGCGGCGGCGCGCATCATTCCCAGTCCAGCCGGCAATTTGGTTTCTTTTTTGTTCCCGACCCCTGAAGCCCGGGCGCTCAGGGGCTATTCCCTTCCCGCAAATGCGGATAGTCGCGGGCGAAAGGCTTGCACGGCGTAGGGAATACACCACATGAACCGGAACGAATGGTTCGGGCCTACGGGATCTGAGCCGTCATTGACGGAAACAACTAAAGTACGGGACGCGCGCTTTCCGGACGCCGTAATGGGTCCATTAAGAAAGAGCCGCGCCGCCGTGACAACGAGGATGGATAGGACATGAGCAGGGTTATCGGGATCGACCTCGGCACCACCAATTCTTGCGTCGCCGTGATGGAAGGCGGCGCACCTAAGGTCATCGTCAATTCCGAGGGCTCCAACACCACCCCCTCCGTGGTCGCCTTTACCGAGAATGGCGAGCGTCTGATTGGCGTGCAGGCGGTGCGCCAAGGCATCACCAATCCCGAATACACCTTTACGGCCGTCAAGCGCTTGATTGGCCGCTCGTTCGACGACCCCATCACCAAGAAGGACATCGATCTTGTGCCCTACAAGATCGTGCGCGGACCTAATGGCGACGCCTGGATCAAGGGGCGCGACAAGCAATACGCGCCGTCGGAGATTTCCGCCTTCGTGCTGCAGAAAATGAAGCAGACCGCGGAAGATTATCTCGGTGAGGCCGTCACCCAGGCCGTCATCACCGTTCCAGCTTATTTCAACGACGCCCAACGCCAAGCCACCAAGGACGCCGGCCGTATCGCTGGCCTTGAAGTGCTGCGCATTATCAACGAGCCCACCGCGGCCGCGCTCGCTTACGGCCTCGACAAAACCCAGCAAAACAAGACCATCGCTGTCTATGATCTCGGCGGCGGCACGTTCGACGTGTCGATCCTCGAAATCGGGGACGGCGTGTTTGAAGTGCGCTCGACCAACGGAGATACCTTCCTCGGCGGCGAGGATTTCGACATGCGCATCCTCAATTACATCGCCGACGAGTTCAAAAAGCAGAACGGCATCGATCTGCGCCAAGACAAGCTAGCGCTGCAACGGTTGAAGGAAAAAGCCGAGGAAGCCAAGAAGGAGCTCTCCTCGCGCACCGATTTTGAGGTCTCGATTCCGTTCATCACTGCCAATGCCAGCGGCCCCGTCCACCTCAACATGAAGCTGACGCGGGCGAAGTACGAAAGCTTGGTCGAAGACCTGGTGCAGCGCACGCTCGGCCCCTGCAAGGCCGCGCTGAAGGACGCCGGCCTCTCCGCCAGCGACATCAAAGAAGTGGTGTTGGTCGGCGGCATGACGCGGATGCCGAAAATTCAGCAGATCGTGAAGGAGTTCTTCGGCCGCGAGCCGCACAAGGGCGTCAACCCGGATGAAGTCGTCGCCGTCGGCGCGGCGATCCAGGCTGGCGTGCTGCAAGGCGAAGTAAAGAACGTTGTTCTGCTCGACGTGACGCCGCTTTCGCTCGGCATTGAAACACTTGGCGGCGTCTTCACACGCCTGATCGAACGCAACACCACGATCCCGACCAAGAAAGGCCAGATCTTCTCGACCGCGGAAGATAATCAGCAGGCGGTGACCATCCGCGTGTTCCAGGGCGAACGCGAAATGGCGCAGGACAACCGCTCGCTGGGCGCCTTCGATCTCGTCGGCATCCCCCCCTCCCCGCGCGGCCTGCCGCAGATTGAGGTCACCTTCGATATCGACGCCAATGGTATCGTTTCGGTCGGCGCCAAGGACAAAGCCACCAACAAAGAACAGAGCATGCGCATCCAGCCCTCCGGCGGCCTGTCGGAAGGCGATATCCAACGCATGGTCAAGGAAGCCGAGGAGCACGCCGGCGAAGACAAAGAACGGCGCGCGCTGGCCGAGGCCAAGAACCAAGGCGAGGCCTTGGTTCACGCCACCGAAAAGCAGCTCGTTGAAAACGGCGATAAGCTCGGCGCCAGCGACAAACAGGCGATCGAATCCGCCATCGCCGACCTCAAGAGCGCGCTCACCAGCGAGAACGTCGCCGATATCGCCGGCAAGACGCAAACCCTGATCCAAGCCTCGATGAAGATCGGCGAAGCGCTCTATGGCGCGGCGGGCCCCGGCCAAGGCCAAAGCGAAGGCGGCGGCGACGAGCCCCGCGAAGGCGTGGTCGATGCCGAATTTGAGGAAGTCGACGGCAAGAACAAGAAAAGCGCTTAAAGGCTAACGCGGCATTGGGGTCGGGTCATGCTTGCGTACTTGCTTCCAGATGAAGTGCGGAGGCTTTGCTCCTTGCGGGCGGGGCCGCTCGTGATCATCTCGGTCGTGTCATGAGTACAGGGCGCGACTATTACGAGATCCTCGGCGTGACCAAGACGGCCGACGCCGCCGCGATTAAAGTCGCGTTCCGCAAGCTCGCCATGAAACTGCATCCGGATCAAAATCCCGGCTGCAAGGTCTCCGAGGACAAATTCAAGGAAATCGGCGAGGCTTATTCGGTGCTCTCCGATCCCGAGAAGCGCGCGCAATATGACCGCTTCGGCAAAGCCGCGTTTCAAAATGGCGCCGGCCCCGGCGGACCGGGCGGCTTCACGGACTTTTCCGATCTGTTCAACGAGATCTTCGGCGGCGGCGATATCGGCGACATTTTCGCGCGCGGTGGACGCGGGCCCCGCAACGGCCCCGGTCGCGGCGCCGATCTCCGCTACGATGTCGAAATCACGCTCGAGCAATCGTTCCGCGGCGTCGAGCGCGAGATTGTCGTGCCGCGCGCGCAGCCCTGCGAACCGTGCGGAGGCACCGGGTCCGAAGGCAAGGCGCCGCTGGAGACCTGCACGACCTGCGGGGGCGCAGGGCAAGTCCGCGCCAGCCAAGGCATGTTCCGGGTTGTGCGCACCTGCCCCGCGTGCCACGGCCGCGGTCAGTCCATCAAAGCCCCGTGCCGCACCTGCGGCGGCCGTGGGCTCACCCAAAACGAGCGCACGCTGGCGGTGAAAATCCCAACTGGCGTCGAGGATGGCACCCGTATCCGCCTCGCCGGCGAAGGTGATGCCGGCGCACGCGCGGGGCCGCCTGGCGATCTCTATCTCTTCTTATCGGTGAAGCCGCACGCGCTATTCGAACGCGACGGGTCCGAACTCTATTGCCGAGCGCCAGCACCGATGTGCAAAGCGGCGCTTGGCGGCGAGCTGGAGGTGCCGACAATCGACGGCGAAAGCGCCAAAATCACGATCCCTGCCGGCGCTCAAACCGGCCGGCGCTTCCGCATCAAAGGCAAGGGCATGACCCAATTGCGCGCCCGCGAACGCGGCGATCTCCACGTCGAGTTGGTCGTGGAAACCCCCGTCAACCTTTCGCCAAAGCAGCGTAAATTGCTGGAAGAATTCGCCCAAGATTGCGGCGACGAAGCGCATCCGCAAAGCAAAAGCTTCTTCGACACCATGAAGCGGTTTTTCGAAGCTGCCGGCGACACCCCCACCCGCTGAGCCGACCCCGCTCGCATTGACGCGCCGCTCCGCGCGGCCAATCCTACGACCGGGACCAGGCTCCGGCTTGGATGAGTGGGATCGGAAGTGGAACTGACGCTGCTCGGGACAGTCGCTATCGCCGCGTTCCTGCTGGCAGGCGCGGCAGTGATGCTTGTCGTCGCCTTCCGTCGCACCGTCGAATTGCGCGGCGCGCTCATCCAGGCCATGCGCCGGATCGAAAACCTGGAAGCCGCCTTGGTCTCCGGGCGCCCGCTCAACGTTACCGTGACGTCCTCTCTCGCCGACGCCGTGGCCTCCATCGCCGACAGTGCGCCACGCCAGATTGAAGGGCCGCGCATCGACGACATCGTCGCCGAAGCCGAGGCACAAGATCGCATCGATCCGCCTTCGTTTGGCGTGACCGCGTTTGGCGCTGGGCTCGCCGCATTCGCCGCGCTTGCGGCGGCGAATGTGCGCGCGCTGTCCGGGCAGGGCGGCGTTGTGCTCGCTTTCCTCGTCGGGCTTGCGGTGATTGGCGCGGCCGAGTGGCGCCGTCAAGCCGACCTCGGCAAGGAAACGCCTCGCTTTGCGCCGCGTGCAAGCGCGTGGACTGCGCTCCTGGGGCTGACGATCATGTTTGTCACGCTCCAATATGGCCGTTGGCAACTTGGCGCCGTGCACCCTCCTGCTGCTGTATTCGGGCTCAGCGCGTTGGCCTGCATCGCTGCCGCGCTATCCTTCCGGCACGGCCCTGCTCTCATCGCGCTCGGCCTTGTATTCGCGGGCCTCGCGCCGGCCATGTCGCTGATCCAGGCGGAAGGGGCGTGGGGCCAGTATGCGTTCCTGTTTGGCTTCACAGCGCTGGTATTGTGGATCGCTCGCCGTCGCGCGGCGCCGGTGTGGGGGTGGCTCGCCGCCGCGCCGCCGCTGTTCTGGGGCATCAACATCGCCATTATCGGCGGCGTAGGGTTTAATATCGGCGTGGGTGGGCTCTATCTTGCGGCCCTCACCGCGCTTGGCCTCTTCTACGCTTGGCCTTCAGCCGTAGCCCTACCCTTCCCACGCTTTTGGGCAGAACATTGGCGCGAGCCCATGCTGCTGGGCCACGGCATCGCTCTCGCCGCGTCGGTAGCGCTTGCGGCTCTGTTGATTGCGCATCCCGCACCGGCATCGTTCGCCGCGGGGTCGTTGCTTGCTTACGCGGCGCTTGTGGTGTTCGCTGGCGCGCTGCGTCCCGGACTTTGGCTGGCGCTGCCTTTGGCCACGTTGACCTGTGCGGTCTGCATTGCGTTCTGGCCGCCTGCCGATTCCGGCGCCGCCGACGCGCCCAGTTTGGTGATTGCATCCGCCGCGCTCGCTCTCTTGTTTTCGCTCGGCGGTTGGGTCGCGATGACGCAAACCAAGGATGCCCGCGCTGGGGCAGCGCTTGCAGCACTCGGTCCTGTGCTGATCTTCGCCGCCGCCTTCTTTCGCGTCGGCGGCTTTGGCAGTGTTCTGATTTGGGCGGCAATGGCCCTGTTTATCGCCGCGCTCAACGCGCTTTGCTTCGTCCAAATGCGCCGCGCGCGCAGCAGCGCCGCTCCAGCTTTTGCCGGGGGTGCCGCGCTTGCGGCGACCGCCGCGTTCGCCGCGATTACGCCAGCGCCCTATCAACCCCTCGCGCTCGCGGCCAGTCTTCCCCTGATCGCGCTGGTTGACCGCTGGCGCAGCGATCCGGGCTTGCGCTTTGCCGCCGGACTGGTAGGCGCGCTCTTATTTGCTGGCTTGTTCTTGCCGCAATTGTTCGCCGCCAGCGTCAGCTCACCCTCGCTGTTGCTCACGCTCTTCTTACCCAGCGCGGCGGCTGCCCTGATTGCCTCGTTGATTTTTGGGCGCGCGATGCCCCAGCAAGGTCTAGCGGCCCCTCAGAGCGCGTTCGCGCTGGCCATACTGGTGGCGGCGTGCTGCGCGAGCCTAGCTGCGCGGCGCAGCTTCACCGCAGGCATGATCGATGCGCCTTACCAAAGCCTCACTGAGGCCGCGCTCCACACGCTGATTTGGTTGAGCCTCGCGACGGTCCTGGCCTGGCGATTTGG
>JANNFH010000302.1:0-2924 GCA_031379565.1 Alphaproteobacteria bacterium | reverse complement strand
AGGGCTTCATCAAGTTCGAAGTCGGTGAAGGCATCGAGAAGGCTGCCAGTGACTTTGCGGCTGAAGTCGCAGCCTTCGCGAAGCCGAAAGAGTAAAACCTTTGCGAAACCGGTGGTTTCGCGGGTAGAGTTTGGCGGCCCGGCGTTCCAGAAGTCCTGGCCCGTCAAGGAGCTGCAGCTCAGCAACCCCGAGATCGCGGCCCTGCAGCGCCTGCTCGAAGCCAAGGGCTATCCGATGGGCACCATCGATGGCCGGATCGGCAAGGGCACCCGCAAGGCGGTGCAGGCGGTGCAGAAGGGCTTCGGCATGGTGCCGGACGGGCATCCAAGCCCGGCTGTGCTGGCACGGCTCAGGGCAGGGTAAAGGTCGAACTCGCATCCTCCCCCCTCGGTGGGAGGATAGGGAGGGGGGGCGATCAGGATGAAGCGCAAGCGGCGGCGTCGCGCTCAAGCTTGCATGCCCCCCACCCCTACCCCTCCCCCAAGGGGGAGGGGGCGCTAGAAGCAACCCTCGCGCGCTTTAGAACCGCTCCCGGCGCGCCGCTTGCGCTGACGCCAGAAAACATCGAGCGCATCAACCGCCTGTTCGCCGGCTCAAGCGTCGAGGCCATCCTCGCGGCGCTGGAAGCGGACGGCTCGGACTGGGCGCAGGCGCAATTGAAGACGCTTGCAACCAAATCGCCGCAAACGCTGAAGGTCACCTTCCGCCAGCTGCGCGAAGGTGCGGCGATGAAAAGCTTTGCCGAGGAGATGGCGCAGGAATATCGCATCGCCGCCCGCGTCTCGCGGCGTCACGATTTTCATGAAGGCGTCCGCGCACTGATCATCGACAAGGACAACAAGCCGAAATGGGACCCGCCAACGCTTGCCGGCGTGACGGACGACATGCTCGGCGAAATTTTCGCGCCCCTGCCGGCTGGCGAGGAATGGGCGCCGCTGGATTGAGCACGAACCCCTTCCTGTGAGGGGAGGGGGAGAGCATTGCGCTTGCCCAGGCGGTCGCGCGCGCTATGACACGTCCGCGAACCAGGAGCCTTCCCATGACCAGCATCGCTTTCATTGGCCTTGGCAATATGGGTTCGGGCATGGCCGCCAATCAGGTCAAGGCTGGGCGCATTGTGCGCGCGTTCGACCTCTCCGCCGAAGCGATGGCGCGCGCGCAAGCGCAGGGCATGGCGCCCGCCGCCTCCGCCGCCGAAGCGGTGAAGGACGCAGGCGTCGTCATCACTATGCTCCCGGCTGGCCAGCATGTGCGCGAAATCTACGAGCAGGCGATCTTGCCCAACGCGCCGAAGGACGCGCTGCTGATCGATTGCTCCACCATCGATGTCGATAGCGCCCGCACCGTCGCGCGCGATGCGTCGATGCAGGGCTTCCGCACAGCTGACGCGCCGGTTTCTGGCGGCACCGCGGCAGCCACTGGCGGCACGCTTACGTTCATGGTCGGATGCCGCGATCAGGATTTCGCGGACTTCGAACAGGCCTTGCAGCCGATGGCCAAAGCCGTGATCCACGCCGGCGCCTCCGGGGCGGGGCAAGCGGCGAAGATTTGCAACAACATGCTGCTTGGCATTTCCATGATCGCCACTTGTGAGGCGTTTGTCTTGGCTGAGAGGCTCGGCCTCGATGCGCAGCGTTTTTTCGATATCGCTTCGAAGGCCTCGGGGCAATGCTGGTCGCTGACCTCGTATTGCCCGTGGCCCGGCCCAGTGCCGGCGGCGCCTTCCAACCGCAAATATGAAGGCGGCTTCGCCACGGCGATGATGTTGAAGGATTTGAAACTGGCGCAGGAAGCGGCTGAAGTGTCAGGCGCTGATACCCCGCTCGGCGGGGCTGCCGAAGCGCTGTTCCACGAATTCGCGGCAAAGGGCCATGGCGGCAAGGATTTTTCCGCCATCATCGAAATGCTGCGCGGAAAACTCTGAGCGCGGCTCAGCTCTCCTGCACCAGCCGTGCGACGATCAGTTCGGCCGCCTCGGCTGCGGCTAGTTGCGTGGTGTCGATGCGCATTTCTGGCGAGAGCGGCGGCTCGTACGGCGAGTCCACGCCCGTGAAATTGCTCAACTGACCCGCGCGCGCTTTTTTATAGAGGCCCTTCACATCGCGGGCCTCAGCGACGTCCAGCGGGGCATCAACGAAGATCTCGTAGAATGCGCCTTTCGGCGCGCGCTCGCGCGCCATTGCCCGCTCGACCCGGAACGGCGAGATAAACGACACCAGCACAATCAGACCCGCATCGGCCATCAGTCGCGCCACTTCGGCGACGCGGCGAATATTTTCGACGCGGTCCGCGTCGGTAAAGCCCAAATCGCGGTTGAGCCCGTGGCGCACATTATCCCCGTCGAGCAGCACGGTATGGCGCCCCATGGCATGCAGGCGCTTTTCGACCAGGTTGGCGATGGTCGATTTACCCGCGCCGGAGAGGCCGGTGAACCACAGCACAGCGGGGCGCTGACCCATGATTCGTGCGCGCGCCGCGGGATCGACTTCGAGCGCTTGCCAATGGATGTTGTGTGAACGCCTGAGCGCGAAATGCAGCATGCCCGCGCCGACGGTGGCATTGCTGACGCGGTCAATCAGGATGAAGCCGCCCATGTCGCGGTTTTGTTCGTAGGGATCGAAGGCGATGTCCTGGTCGAGGCTGATATTGGCGATGCCAATTTCATTCAAATCGAGATGTTTGGCCGGCTGGTGCTCCAACGTATCGACGGCGATGCGGTGTTTCAGATCGGTGATGCTGGCCGAAACCAGCTTGGCGCCGATTTTCATCCAATAGGGACGCCCGGGCAGCAAGGCGGCGTCCGCCATCCACACCAAAGATGCCTCGAACTGGTCGGCGACCTCGCAAGGATCGCTACCCGCTGCGATGACATCGCCGCGCGAACAATCGACATTGTCGTCGAGCGTCAACGTCACCGATTGCCC
>JANNFH010000265.1:0-3520 GCA_031379565.1 Alphaproteobacteria bacterium | reverse complement strand
TCAAATAAACTCAGTTGCGGCCGGCGCCCATTGGCCTGCTAACCCACCAATTTCGCGACTCCTCGAAACGCGTCGGCGGCGATGAGGTCCTGCGGCGCGCCGGCGGTCTTGGCGCGCAACTCAGCGGCCCAGAGAATGTCGAACGCAGCGCTGAGTTTTTTCCCACTCCAGGCGCGTGCTTGGGCGGCGACGGCGTCACGCTCTTTCCAGAAAATTGGAGGGCGAAGTTTGGCGATGGCGTCGACCGGGCTGGCGCCGCCATCCATCAGCGCGCGCGCCTCGTTCAATTGCAGCATGCGCCGCTCCAAGGCGCGCAAGGCCGAAACGCCGGAAACGTTGTCAATCCGGGCCAGCGATTCGATCGCCTGTGCGGTGCGCCCTGACGCGGCGGCAAGGCTCGCGGCGTCGAGCGCGCTTTCGTTTTCGTTGGCCAGCAATTGCGCCAGGTCCTCGGTGTTGAGCTTGCGGCCAAGGCCATGCGCGTAGAGCGCCAGCTTCTCGATCTCCTTGCGTGCAAGGCCGCGGTCGGCGGGCAGGGCGGCAAGGAAACCTTCCTGCGCGGCCTCGTCGAATTCAACACGCAGCTCGTTTGCCAGTGCGCGCGCGAACGAGGCGCGCTCGGCTTCGCTCTCTTCATAAAACGCGACGCCCGCTGCGCTCTTGGCCGCGTTGAAGGTCTTCACCAATTCGCTTGAGCTGGAGAGCTCGCCGGCCTCAACGAGTAGAAATGCGCCGGGCTCTCCGCGCTCCAGCGCTTCGAGCGCATCGGCGATGGCGCCGTCGGCGGCTTTGCCCTCGATGCGCGCCCAGACCAAGGTAGCGCCACCGAGCAAGGATTGCGCAGCCAAGGCGTCAGCGAGGCGGGCGCCGTCGCGCTTGATCTCGTCTTCGCCAAGCTTGGTGATGGCGTAGGGATCATCCCCGCCGCCGAGCGACCAGCGCGCCAGGCGCTGCGCTGCTTCATGGACAAAGCTTTGGTTGGGGCCGAACAACAAAGCGGCGCGCAATCCCTTGTCCGGCGCGTCGAGGAAGCGCCGAACCGCCGCGCCGCTAACCTTCACGGCGTCTGGGCCGCGCGCTGCTGCGCCATGCGAAGCGCCAGCTCGGCCCGGAAATGTTGCGCCAGTGTCTCTGCGGCGCGCTCGCGCGCATCGTCCTGCGCGGCGATTTCGCCGAACGCGGCGGTAGGGATTTCATAGGTGACGACTTGATTGAGCGAGCCCCTCAGCACACTGGCGCCGTCGGCGGAGGTGAGCACGTAATTGGCGATCAGCCGCAATTCGGCGCGGGTGGCCGATTCGTCGAGCCGGATGCCGAGCCGGCTGACGCGCTCGGCCAAAGTGATGTCGAGATGCGCCGCCGGGCCCGATCCGCTTTCCACGGCCAAGATGCGGTCCAATTCGGTTTTCAGAACGTGGCCGGCTTTGCCATCGATCTGGCCTATGACGACCGCGCCGATAGCGGGCCCGCCATTGATCGAGGGCGCGTACATCGGCTGAAAGCCGCAGCCGGCGAGCATCAGCACGGTCAATAACGCTAGCAGCGCGCGCATGGCTTCTCCCTGGGCTTTCATACTTTGACACGCACCCGGCCGTAAAAACCGCGCGCGCTAAGCCACCACGATATTGACGATCCTGTCGGGGACCACAATCACCTTGCGTACCTCGCCCTCGGCCAGGAAAGGCGCAACCCCCGGATGGGCGAGCGCCAGCGCGCGTACTTCGCCTTCCGCGGCGCCTTTGGCGATTTCCAGCTCGCCGCGGCGTTTGCCGTTCACCTGGATCGGCAAAGTAACGGTGTTGTAAGCCGCCAGCGCCGGATCGGCCTGCGGCCAGGGCGCGGAAGCGACGAAGGGGGAAAAGCCCAGCCGCTCCCAGCATTCCTCGGCCAGGTGCGGCATGAACGGGGCGATCAGTTGCGCAAGCAAGCGCAGGGCTTCGCCGCGCGCGAAGGTTGCGGCGGCATCGTCGCCCTTCAGCTTGGCGATGGCGTTCACCAGCTCATAGCAGCGCGCCACCGCGCTGTTGAAGCGGAAGCCCTCGATCGCGTCGGTGATGTGTTTCACGGAGCGATGCGCGAGTTGGCGCAGCGCATGCGCCTCGCCTTCGTTCGCGCTAGGGGGAGGGGCGGCGCCAGGTTTCGGCGCGTGCTGCCCGTGCGCTTCCGTGAGCGCCCACACGCGCTGCACAAAACGCCAAGAACCTTCCACGCCGCCAGCAGTCCATTCCACGTCGCGCTCGGGCGGCGAGTCGGAAAGCACAAACCAGCGCGCGACGTCAGCGCCGAAATCGCTGACGAACGCATCGAGATCGATGACGTTCTTCTTCGACTTCGACATTTTTTCGAGGGGGCCGATCTTCACTGGAGTGCGATGCGGAAGCTCGACCGGCGTTCCGTCGACAAACTCAAGTTGGTCGGGACCAAGCGATCGCTCTAGAACGCGCCATTGCTTGCTGTCCCTCGTCGCCCCTCGACCGGAAAAAATTTCCTCCTGCCAGACGGAATAGGACGTAGCCTTCTCCACCATCTTTACGGGGTCTACCTCGGCGAGCGGAATTACTCTGTCCGCCCGCCAGTACGTCTCATGCACCACCATGCCCTGCGTGAACAGGCTCGCGAACGGTTCGCCGCTAGGGAGGTCGATATAGCCGCAATCGCGCATCGCCCGGGTGAAGAAGCGCGCATAGAGCAGGTGCAGCACCGCGTGCTCGACGCCGCCGACATATTGATCCACGGGGAGCCAGTATGACGCCAGCTTCTTGTCGAACGGCCCGGCGACATTGTTCGGATCGGTGAAACGCGCAAAATACCAGGACGAATCCACAAACGTATCCAGCGTATCGGTTTCTCGCGTGGCCTTGCCGCTGCATTGGGGGCAGGTAGTGTGTTTCCAAGTCGGGTGGCGATCCAGCGGATTGCCAGGCTTGTCGCGCTCGAAGGTGACGTCCTCCGGCAGCTCGATCGGCAAATCTTTCTCCGGAACCGGCACGATGCCGCATTTGTCGCAATGGATTGCCGGAATTGGGCAGCCCCAATAGCGCTGCCGCGAAACGCCCCAATCGCGGAGCCGATACTGCGTCGTCGCTTCGCCGGCGCCGAGCTTCACGAGTTCTTCGATCGCGCGCGTAATGGCCGGCTGTGTCTCCAGACCATCGAGGAAGCGCGAATTATAGACTGTGCCTTCGCCTGTGAACGCTTCGCCGCCAATCGCATGCGTGGCGGCGTCAGCGCCAGGCGGCAACACAACCGGACGGAAGCGGAGGCCGTACTTCCGCGCGAAATCCAAATCGCGCTGATCGCCCGCTGGGGAACCGAAAATCGCGCCCGAGCCATAAGAGGAGAGCACGAAATTGGCTGCATAGACCGGCAATTCCCAGCCGGGATCGAACGGGTGCTTCACACGGATGCCGAGATCAATACCGACCTTATCCGCTTTCTCGATGTCAGCTTCCGAGGTGCCGAGCGTTGCGCAATCGGCGATGAATTTTGCAACGTCAGGGCGAGAGCCGGCAATCGTTTT
>JANNFH010000258.1:0-5214 GCA_031379565.1 Alphaproteobacteria bacterium | reverse complement strand
GCCAGCTCTAGTAATGAGCGCGTGGCTTCTCGCGCATCGAGCCCGGCGGACGCGGCCTGCTCTTCGTCGAAACCGTAGGTCTCGTTTTTGTAGCGCCAATGCGCCGCGACGCCAACCTCGGCGAGTTGGTCCATCTCCTCGGTGCGGATTTGAATTTCCACGCGCACGTTGCCGGGGCCGATCACTGTAGTGTGGATGGAACGGTAACCGTTCGGCTTGGCGTTGGAGATATAATCCTCCAGTTCGGCGGGCACGCAGCGCCACGACTGATGGATCAGTCCCAATGCGCGGTAGCAATCGTCCGGGTTGGAGACAATCACCCGGAACGCATAGACGTCGGCGAGATCCTGAAATTCCACGCTCTTGCGCTGCAATTTGCGCCAGATCGAATAGACCTGCTTCTCGCGCCCATAGAGACGGTGGTCGATGCCGACGAGATTGAGCACCTCAGTCAGCGTCGCGCTGATGTTGGCGACGTTGGCGCCTTTTTCTTCGCGCAATTGCCCCAAACGCGCGCTAATGGCCGCTTCCGCGTCGGGAAACGCTTCGTGAAAAGCGAGGCTCTCCAATTCGCGCGCCATCCGCTCCATGCCAATCCGGCGCGCCAGCGGGCCGTAGATTTCCAGCGTCTCAAGCGCCGTGCGTTGGCGCTTGGCTGGGTCGGGCACATGGGAGAGCGTGCGCATGTTGTGCAAACGGTCGGCGAGCTTGACCAGCAGCACGCGCACGTCGCGCGACATGGCGAGGATGAATTTCTGCAGGTTCTGCGCCTGCTTGTTTTCCTCCGACTGCATTTCAAGCTTGGAAAGTTTGGTCACGCCCTCGACCAGATCGGCCACCTGGGCGCCGAACTTGGCTTCCACCTCCTCGCGGGTGGCCTCAGTATCTTCGATGGTGTCGTGCAACAGCCCCGCCACGATTGTCGCTGTGTCGAGCTTGTAATCGGTGAGGATGCCCGCGACTTCGATCGGATGGGCAAAATAGGGGTCGCCGGAATGGCGCTTCTGCCCCCCATGCATCGAAGTTGCGTAGACGTAGGCGCGGTTGATCAGACTTTCATCGACGCCCGGATCATACGCCCGCACGCGCTCGACCAACTCGAATTGGCGCAGAATTTTCGGGCGCGGGGCGTGAACAGTGCCGCCCGCGCCGACCGAGGTTGGCGCTGGCTTGGCGGCGACACCGTCACCGCCGGGCACGGCCTCAATACCTTTCGTCGCGTTGCGCTTCGGCTTCTTGTTGCAGTGCGCGCAGCACGTCTTCTTCGCTGGACACAACCGGCGCCACCAGCGCGAGGCGATCCTGCTCGTCCTCCGCCTGGGCTGTCGGCTGCACGTCCTGGTAGAGCATGATCAAGCTGTCGCGCACGTCCTGGGGCACGACCGCGTTTTCGGCGATCTCCCGCAACGCCACAACCGGGTCTTTGTCCCGATCCCGCTCAACCAGCGGTTCGGCGCCGGAGGAAATGCTCCGCGCCCGGTGCGCGGCCAGCAGCACCAGCGAAAACCGGTTCGGGATTTTATCGACACAATCTTCCACGGTTACGCGGGCCAAGGCGCACTTCCTCTCGCTCAAATGCAGGAACGAAGCCCCAACCTAACCACCCCCGCTCCATTGTGCAATGCGAAGAGGCGGCCTTTTCAGCCCCATTGCGCACCGGCCGCCTTCAGAGCGCCGCCAGATCGCCCGCCACCCGCGCCACCTGCTGACCGGGCGCAAGCGCCCCCAGCAGCTCCGCCGCACTCGCGCCCAGCACGGGGTGGCGCCAGTCCAGTTCCGCCAGCGGCGCGAGCACGAACGCCCGCTCGTGCAGCCGTTTGTGCGGGAGCGAAATCGCGCCGAAAACCCCCACCATCCCCTCGACGTCCAGCACATCGAGATCGAGCGTGCGCGGCCCCCAGCGCTCACGGCGTTCGCGGCCGAAGGCCCGCTCGATCACGCACAATTGGTCGAACAGCGATTGCGGCGCACGGCCGGCCCGGTCTAGCTCCACCACGGCGTTGTAGAACACCGCCTGGTCGGCCGGCGGCCATGGCGCGGTTTCCCAGATTGATGAGCATCGGGCCAGCATGAAACCAGCGGAGTCCAAACGCTTGACCGCTTCGCGCAGCAGCGCGCCGCCCGAGAGCCCGCCATGGGGCAAGTTGGTGCCCAGGCCAACAAAGGTTCCCCCAAACTTATTGCTCACGCAATTCCGCTCCGCCATGGATGGATGTTGTTCATGACAATCCTAGATCGCCTTATCCACCAAAACGAACGTGTCATCGTCTTTATCGACGGCGCCAATCTTTATGCCGCGGCCAAGGGCCTTGCCTTCGACATCGACTATCGAAAATTGCTCGAAGAGTTTGGAAAACGCGGTCGCCTCATTCGCGCCTGCTACTACACTGCCTTGGTGGAAGACCAGGATTTCTCGCCGATCCGCCCGCTGGTCGATTGGCTCGATTATAACGGCTACACCATGGTGACGAAGCCGGCGCGCGAATACACCGACGCTACCGGCCGGCGGCGCTTCAAGGGCGACATGGACGTGGAGATCGCCGTCGACATGATCCAGGCCGCCGCTTACGCCGACCATTTGTTCTTGTTCTCCGGCGATGGTGATTTTCTTCCCGTAATCGACGCGCTGCGGCGCAGAGGCATCCGCACCAGCGTCGTCTCGACCATCAAATCGAACCCGCCCATCGCCTCCGACGATCTGCGCCGCGCCGCCGACAATTTCATTGATTTAGCTGACCTTTCCACACTGATCGGGCGCCCGCCCCGTGAGCGCGCCGGCGCTGATGAGCGCGGGCCGGAACACGCCTTTGACGAAGAGCGGTGAATTCAATCCCGCCCGAACCGCATCGAAATTGCCCGCTCTGTCCGCGCTTGGTCGCCTACCGGCAGGCCAACGCCCGCGCCGAGCCAAGCTGGTTCAACGGCGCCGCGCCCTCGTTCGGCGATCCGGGTGCGCGCCTCCTCGTCGTCGGCCTCGCCCCTGGACGCACCGGGGCCAACCGCACCGGGCGCCCTTTCACCGGCGATTACGCCGGCGATTTGCTCTACGCCACGCTGAAGAAACTAGGTTTCGCCCGCGGCGAATACCGCGCCGATCCAGAGGACGGTTTCACGCTCGTCGACGCGATGATCACCAATGCCGTCCGCTGCGCACCGCCGGAGAACAAGCCGCTGCCCGCCGAGATCGCGGCGTGCCGCCCCTTTCTCTCCGCCCGCATCGACGCGCTGCCCAAGCTGAAAGTGCTGTTCGCACTCGGCGCCATCGCCCACGACAGCGTGCTGCGCGCGCATGGCCTCAAGCCAAACCACGCGAAGTTCGCACACGGGTGTGAGGCGTCGCTGCCGAACGGACGCTTTCTGGTGTCCAGCTATCATTGCTCACGCTACAACACGCAAACCAAACGGCTGACAGCGGAAATGTTCGAAGGCGCGATGACGCGGGCGAAGGCGCGCTTGAGCTAAAATTCAGCGACGGGCTGACGTCCGCGCGGCTTGGCCGATGCGGCTTGGCCGATATCGTACGCGCCGCGAGGGGGGCAATGGGTGTGGGACAAAGCTGTTCAGAGCCGCGCCGCCATCGGGTAGCCTTGGTGTTGGCTCAGCCAGCGCTGGTGGATCAACGAGGCTCTCAATGACTCACCGCGCTGCACACCTCTTGGGAGTTGCCGCGCTCGCCGCCTCGACCATCGGCGCTTCCGCGGGCGGGGCGGACATTGGTCTTGAAGATGAAGCGCGGCTTGAGCGCGGACAAGTCGTCGCCCACGTCGTCGAAGAACGCGGTCCAGGCGGGCGCCTGATGGCGGCCATCGATATACCGGCGCCGCCGCGTGAGGTTTGGACCGTTATGCTCGATTGTGTCCGGGCGCCGGCCTATGTCCCCGGCCTTGAAGCTTGTCGCATCCTGGAATCCGCCGCCGATGGTCGCTCCGATCTGCGCGAACACCGAATCCGCTGGAGCGCGCTGTTGCCGAGGCTTACGCTGCGGTTTCGCTCTGAATACATTCCAGAACGCGAGATACGGGTGACCAGGGTCAGCGGTGATCTCGCCCAGATGGATGGCGCGTGGCGGCTGGAGCCGCGCGATAACGGGCAAACGACGCGCCTTCATTATGATTTTCGGATCGTTCCGAGCACGCTTCTTCCGTCGTTTTTGGTGCGCGCGGGGTTGCTGCACGACACGCCCAGGGTGCTGGAAGCGGTGCGGGCCGAAGTCGCCCGCATCGCGGCGCACTGATCTTCGTGCGCGTCAGCGTCGTAATCCCGACCCTCGATGAAGCCGACCGCATTGGCGCGCTCGTCACTGGACTCCGCGCCGACGGATTCGAGGAGGTCATCGTTGCCGACGGCGCCTCTGCCGATGAGACCAAATCGCGCGCCGCCGCCGCGGGCGCGCGCGTGGTGGACGCGCCGCGCGGGCGCGGCAAGCAGCTCCAGTGCGGATCGCTAGCGGCAAGCGGCGACACCTTGTTTTTCCTGCACGCCGATTCCGCGCCTCCGCCCGGCGCACGTGCTTTGATCGCATCAACTCTCGCGCAGCCCGGCGTGGCCGCTGGTTGTTTTCGGTTAGCGTTTGATCGGCGTCACCCGTTGCTCGCTTTTTACGCCCTGATGAGCCGGGTCAATCACGGCCTCTTTACCTACGGCGATCAGGGGCTCTTCCTCAGTCGCGCCACGTTCGATGGCATCGGCGGATATTCGGACATGCCGCTTTTTGAGGACGTAGAAATACTTGGGCGGGCGCGCCGCGCCGGGCGGATCGTGAAGCGCGGCGAGCCGATAACCACCTCGGCGCGCCGTTTTCTGCGCGCCGGTATCGCGCGGCAGGAACTCAAGAGCATTGGGCTTCTCGCGCTTTTCCGGCTTGGGGTGTCTCCGCATCGGCTGGCGCGTTGGTATCGAGCGGAAAAGGCATTCCGTGAGTAGGCCCCCTATGGCCAAGAGCAGAAGCGCCCTAGCCCTTATCCCTGAGCAATCGCCCCTGCTGGCGTTTCCATTCGCGGTCTTTGGTGGCTTCGCGTTTGTCGTGCGCCTTCTTGCCCTTGGCCAGCGCCAGCTTCAGCTTGGCGATGCCGCGGTCGTTAAAGTAAAGCTGTAGCGGCGCCAGCGTGCGCCCTTCGCGCTCCACCGCCGCGCGCAATTTGCTCAATTCCTTGGCCCGCACCAGCAATTTACGCGGCCGGGTCGGTTCGTGATTGAAGCGTGCCGCCGGCGCGT
>JANNFH010000256.1:0-11959 GCA_031379565.1 Alphaproteobacteria bacterium | reverse complement strand
CAAACAGGTCGCCGTCAATGTGGTCTCCAAGGTGGTCGCTCGAGACGGCGAAGGCGCGGCCGGTCAGGCTGATGACCTCCGGTGCGGCGGCGGCGTCGCCAAACAGGTCGAGAATGCCGGTGGAAGTCCATGCATAAGTTGTGGTGACGGCCATTTCGCACTCCTTGGAAAAATTGTCCCTCGTGAGGCCGCTAAGCCCAGGTTCGCCGCTCCACGGCAGATCCGATCGGGCGGTGCTCCCACACCCACCCAAGCCGGCCCGCCCGCGAGCTCGACCCAGCGTCCAGGGCCGAGATTAGACGCGCGGTCGGTTGCGGGCAATCACTGAATGGCCCGGAACGGACAGTCGGGCGGGCCGTGCTTCCGGGCGTTTGCATAGGCGTCTGAGCGGCTCTATTGTCCTCGCACTGCGGAAGGCTTGGCGCCTATGAAATCAACGCCGAAT
The DNA here is from genome assembly GCA_031379565.1 of Alphaproteobacteria bacterium. GTDB lineage: Bacteria > Pseudomonadota > Alphaproteobacteria > Caulobacterales > Aquidulcibacteraceae > Vitreimonas. Next base: position 11,514 of record JANNFH010000256.1, on the reverse strand, counting down.
AGGTATGCGTTAGCTTGGCGTGCGATGGCTGCAATAGTGGGAGTGCTGTTTGCCGGCGCAAGCGCGCCGGCGAGTTTGCTGGGTCAAGTGGCGCCTAATTGTCCGCTTCAGCTCTCAGGCGCCCCATCCACCAACCTCGCCGCCTTGCGCGGGCAGGTGGTGTATCTTGATTTTTGGGCCTCGTGGTGCGGGCCGTGCGCGCTGTCCTTCCCGTTCATGAACACGCTCGACCATGACCTACGCGCACGCGGGCTCAAGATTGTCGCCCTCAACATGGATGAACACAGCGAAGACGCTCAGCGCTTCCTAGGGCGGCGACCGGCCACGTTCGCGGTGGCCTCCGGCGACAACGCTTCATGTGCACGAGCTTTCGCAGTGCCAGGCATGCCATCGACCTATTTGATCGACCGCAATGGCGTGGTGCGGCGCGTGCATTCCGGTTTTCGCCGCGGCGACGCTGAAAGCTTGCGCGCCGACATTGAAACGCTGCTCGCGGCGCCTGCGCCATGAGCGCGCGCGCATTGGCCATTGTTGCATTAAGCGCAGCGGTGCTGAGCGCATGCGCCACCGTGGAGCCGTGGGAGCGCGGAGCGCTGGCCAAACCGGAAATGGCGCTTGAACCGACGCCCTTGCTGAGTGCGCTGGAGGCCCACGTTTTTATCAGCCGTGAGGCCGCCTCCGGCGGCGGCGAAGCCGAGGGCGGCGGTTGTGGCTGCAACTGACGAGCGCTCCCCGGCGCTGCAAGCGCTGACCGGTTTCGCGCTGGCGCTGCTGGGCGCCTCGGCAACGCAGGCGCGCGCGCAGGAAAGCGACGGCGCATCCGTGCAAAGGTCGCATTACGAAGAAAGCCCGCGCGAATTGTTCGGCGCGGGCGCGGCTTTCGATCCGATCACCGTCGAGAGTACGCAGGCGCGCGCGTCTTATTCGCCGGATGACCGCTGGCGCCTCTCTCTCAATTACGAGGAAGACACTTGGTCCGGCGCAACGCCGGTGGGCACAGCGCCAGTCGCGGCGCACGCCAACCCAGACGGAATCTCAGGCGCCTCACCGTTTCCCACCGTTGTGTACTTCGATCAGACGACGCTCCTTCCGCTTGAACTCAACAGCCAGTTCGAGCCCACTGGTCGTCTCGATTCACGCTTGGTGCACACCATGTCTGGCGCCTCGCCCGAGACTCGGCGGCAGGTCAATCTCACGTTGTCGCGAGAATACGCCGATAGCGCCTGGCGCGTGGGCGCGGGCGTGTCGCACGAACACGACTACGATTCGACATTTGTGAGCTTCGGCAGCCGCTGGGACCTCAACCACAACGCTACCACCCTAAATGCCGGCGTCAGCTACACAAGCAGTGACAGCGAATCGCTGATCGCAAGCGGCGGGGTACGCTTTATTTACGACGCCTGCCCTTTTCTCTGTGATCCAGTCGCGAGCACGATCGAGGTGACCGAGAACGACGATCGCATCATCCGGGGTGCGCGGGAGGATTGGACCGCGACGACCGGCGTCACGCAGATTTTGAATCGTGATTCGGTTTTGGCAGCGAGCGTCGGTTTCACTTTGGCGCAGGGTTATCTGGCGAACTCGTATAAGATCGTGGAATTGTATTTCATCGATCCGGAGCTGCAGATCTTTGCGTTGCCCGGCAGTTATTATTCCGACCCGTCGTCGCTGCTGGAGCGGCGGCCGGTGGAGCGCAATCAGTTCACGCTGGATCTGCGCTATGTGCTCCACGTCGCGGCCGCGAATGGCGCGCTGCATCTTGGGTATCGTTTTTTCCAGGACGATTGGGGCATCGGCGCGCACACCTTTGACATCGATTGGGCACAGCCGCTTGGGCACGGCTGGATGCTGACGCCGCGGATGCGTTATTACACGCAAAGCGCAGCCGATTTCTACGTTCCGTACATGATCACTTTTCAGTCCACTCAGCCACTTCTGATCGACCCCGAGCGGGGGCAAGTCTACGGCGACGGCGCTGATTTCAACAGCCCGGTGAACTATTTCGACGACCTTGATGTGGCCAACCCTCTCGGCGTCAATCCGCTTACAGGCGCTCCGGTCGTGGACGCCAACGGTGTTCCCGTCAGTCAAGATATTGCCGACCGCCTGTTCACGCGCCGCACCTCGCTCGATCGAAGGCAATTGCCGGCAAACTACTCCAGCGACGCGCGGCTCTCGGCGTTCGGCGCGTTGAGCGTGGGCATTATTCTTGGCAAACAATTGACGCAGCGGACGCGGATTGAGCTCAGCTACGAACATTACGTCCATGCGGGGAATTTGCGCCTAGGCGGCGGCGGTGAGCGGAGGTTCGCCGACTTGGATTACGATCTCGTCTCGGCGCAAGTGCGATTTGCTCTCGATCCAGGCGCTGGCGCCGCCGAGCTGGATCGGCGCTAATGGCTCAATCGCGGCTTATACGCCGCGTGTTCAAAGCGATGGGCTCGCCCTGTGAGATTCAAGTGTTCGCCGAGACCGGAGCGGCGGCCGCGCAGCCAATTGCAGCGGCGATCGCCGAAGTGGCGCGGCTAGAGGCACGCTATTCACGCTATCGCGAGGATAGTTTTCTCTCCGCCATCAACGCTCAAGCAGCACTCGGCGGCGCCATTGAAGTGGATGGCGAAATCGCGCATTTGCTCGATTACATTGAGGCCTGCTTCATCGAGAGCGGCGGCCTGTTTGATGTGACGTCAGGCGTTTTGCGCAACGCATGGCGCTTTCACGAGCAACGGGCGCCGGAAGCGCAAGAGGTCGAGGCGCTGTTGGACAGAGTCGGATGGCGCAGACTGCAATGGACGGCGCCTATCCTCTCGTTCTCGATGCCGGGCATGGAGCTCGATTTCGGCGGCGTGGTGAAAGAATACGCCGCCGACCGGGCCGCTGCTACGTGCCGCGAGGCGGGCGCCGAGCACGGCATGGTCAATCTCGGCGGCGACATTCGCGTCATCGGCCCGCGCGCCGATGGCGCGCCCTGGCGCATTGGCATCCGTCATCCCCGCGATCCCACCGAATTGACGCGATCAGTTGAGCTGCGCGCAGGGGCGTTGACGACGAGCGGCGATTACGAGCGTTGCATCAAAATCGACGGCGTCCGGTACGGTCATATTCTCAATCCATTGACCGGCTGGCCGATCCGACGCCTGGCCAGCGTCAGCGTCGTTGCCGATTTGGCTATCGTTGCCGGCAGCGCCGCCACCATCGCCATGCTCAAGGAGGACGAGGGACCTGCATGGCTTCGTCAATTGGGCTTGCCGCACCTATGGATCGATGTGGACGGCGCGACGGGTGGGTCGCTCGCCGCTGTCGCGAGAATTTGATTTAAAACGCCTGCCACGCACGGCCGCCGCGCCGGTTCTTGGAGTGAATCACGCCAATCGGGAATGAGGCTAGAACACCGCCGCTGGCTCGCCGCCCATCATTTGCGCCCGCACGAGCGGTATGGGGGGGCCGCCATAACTCAAGAATTGGTCGTGGAACGCGCGCCAAGCGGGACGGCCTCCATGTGTCGCCGTCCAATCCTCGCGCAGGCGGCGGATCAAGAGCTTGCCCATCGTATAATTGAGATAAGCCGGATCGTACGCGCCGCGCGCGGCCTGCTGGCGGGCGTTGCCTTCGTCCTGATAGCACTCCTGCACGAACATCTGCCGCGATTGCTCAACGCTCATGCCCGCGGTGTGCATGCCAATGGCGGAGAGAAACCGGCAATCGCGCCGCAGCGCGTTGGAGAGTTGGCCAATATGGACTTCCGGATCGCCCTCGCCCAGGCCTGCGTCCCACATCATTTCTTCGGTGTAGTGCGCCCAACCTTCAGCAAAGGCGTAGCCAACGAACACTCTGCCAAATTCCATTTCCGAGCGGTTGGCGTGCAAGAAGTTCAAGAAATGCCCTGGCCACACTTCGTGAACCGAGACGAACAGCAATTCGTTCTCGCCCGGCACGAAATCGGCTTGCACGTTGGCCGGCCAACTCGGATCGGGCGGCGCGATATAATACACTGACGGTAGATTGGTCTCGAACGGACCCGGGATGTCGATATAGGCGAAGTTCTGGCGCGCGAACGGCGGCGCTTCCTCAACCAGCGCCTGTTCCTCGCCAGGGATGGTGACCAGATCGTGCTCGACGATGAACGCGCGCAATCCGGCAAGCTGCGCGCGCGCCCCTTCAACGGCGCCGCCCTCGGGCTTGTCGGCGCCCATGCGCGCCATGCAGGCGGGAACCGAAGCGCCGGGCGCATAGAGCGCGCAGGCCGCAATCAGCGCTTGCTGATTGCGCTGCAAATCGGCGCGCCCGATCGCCTCAAGCTCGGCGAGGGGAATATCCACCATCTCGGTATCGCGGATCATTTGCGAAAAGCGCTCGGCGCCAAGCGCGAAGTCTTGCGTAGCGTTAGGCCGTTGCGCTTCAACCCAGGCCGCCAGGCTCGTCATCGCCGCGGACGCGGCGTTGGATGCGGTGCTGAGTTCGGTTTGCAGCGCGGCGTCCGTCACCGATGCGAACGCGGCTTTGCCGTCGCCTTGATAATATTCCGCCAATCCGCCGAACGACGCCTTGCCGTATTCAACGAACGTCAGCGGCATCGGCGTGCGCAGATTAGCGCGAATCTGCGCCGCCGCCTGCGGGATCGCGTTCAAATAGGTGATATACGCGCGCAGCCGCACCTCAGGGGCCGCATAGGGGCGCGCCACGTACATGGATGGGCTGAGGCTGTCCGTGTAGAAGGCCGGGTTGGTGTGCGGCTGGTCGGCGGTCTCCCGCCAAAACAAATCGCCGCGCGCGACCGCAACCAGGTAATCGCGTTCAAAGCCTTGCTGTTCGGTCAGCGCGGGGAAAGCCTCCGCTTCTTCGATCTCCGATTTCAAGAACGCTATCGCCTCGGTCAGCCCTTGCTCGCTCCAATCGGGCAGCTGGCCATCGAATTCGTGGCGTCCCTGGGAGGCGGCAAAGGTGGGCTCAATTGCAAAGGAGCGCTCGACAAAGCGGTTCTGGAAGTCCGGCCAAGCGGAAGACCCGCCAGGCGCGCATCCCGCGAGCATTAGCAAAGCCGCCGCCGCAGCGAGAATTTTGGCCATTGGAACACTCCAGCTTGAGCCGCATCGGAGGCAGCCCGGCGGCGATACTGCCGGCGGCGGCGCGCCGGCGCCACCCCCATCGGTCGCTTTCTTTGCCCTAGCGCCCGCCGTCGAACTGCGCGCGCGCCCAATCGGCCATCGCCGCGAGATAGTCCGGATAGACCCTGCCCTCCGGCGTTTGTATATCGTGGCTTGCGCCCGCGAAGACACGGAAGTCGTGTGCGCGGCGATGTTCACCGCGCAGGGCGCGCTCGAACAATGGCCGCGATTGATCCACCGGCACAAGCTCATCGGCGCCGCCATAAATGATCAAGGTCGGCAGCCGCCGCAGCGCCCGATAAACGCCCGCGTAGTTCACGAACGACGAATGCTCGCGATAGATTTCAAATGCGCCTGGGCGCTCCTGCAGTGCGGCGGCAAGTTGATCGGGCGTCAGAATAACGCCTTCCGGACTCATCTCGTCCCAATAAGGATGGGTGACGACGGCGTGAAACCAGCGCCTCTGGCTGTACGAATCGACAATCACCTGTGCGTTGCCATGGGAAGCACGTCCGGCGTAATAGAGCGAGACCGCGCGGTGCATGCGGTCCGTTTCGGCCGCCTCCTCCGGAGAAAGGCCCCAACTCAAGGCTTGCCGATAGAGGAAGTACGACACCTGCTCATGCGGGTTGACGCCGGCTGGGCTAACCAAAATGGCGAAGCGCAGGCTCCGTTCGCGGCGCACAGCCGAGGGAATAATCCAGCCGGCTTGACTGATGCCCCACATCCCGACTGCCTCCACCTGTGGCAGGGAAAGTGCGTAGTTCGCGACGGCGGCCGCGTCGGCGCCGAGGCCGGCAAAGTCGCTGCCGGTATAGGTTCCCGTCGAGCCGCCAACGCCGCGCTTATCGTAGGCAAGGACGCCGATTCCCCGCGCCGCAAACGTGCGCGCCAGTATCCGGTAATACGGTCCGTCAATCTCGCTTTCGTTGCCCGACCCAGTGACCAGCACCACGACAGGAAAGCGCTCGAGGCCGACCGGCGCATAAAGCCGCGTCGAGAGCGATACATCGCCAGCCGGAATGGTCGCATCGCTGGTCACGTAAACGGCTTCCGCAGCTGGCGCCTGAGCCGTGGCCGGGCTGACCGCGAGCCCCATGAAGGCCAACACGACCGTGACCGCCGCCAAAAATGAGTTTCGCATCTGAATCCCTCCAATGGCCAGATGATGCTGAGCCACCCATTTCGGATGCTGGTAATGCGATCAACCGTCAGAACCGCCCGACAGGCGGCGGCCAGGGCGCTGGGAGGCCCGCCAAGTACGACAGGTGTGGCGCGCGGGCGTCCTTGCCCTTCCGGTCCGGTTCGGCTAGAAGCCCGCCTTCTTTTTCCAGACACATCCAGACCCTGAAGGCGCTAAAGCCATGGCCGGCATCGTTTTGAACGTGGAAAAGCGCGAGAAGCTAGGCACGGGCGGCGCCCGCGCCACCCGCAATGCCGGGCTGATTCCTGGCGTGCTCTATGGCGGCGCCCGGGGCTCGATCCCGATTGAAATCGGCGCCGCCGAAGTGGTCACCGCGATCCGCTCGGGCAAGTTCCTCTCGCACATGATCGAAATTGACGTGAAGGGCGAGCGCCAGCCGGTGATCCCGCGCGCAGTGCAATTCCACCCGGTGACCGACCACCCGGTGCATGTCGATCTCTACCGGATCGAGGAAAACGCCGAGATCGCCATCGACGTCGTGGTGCATTTCCGAAACCACGATTCCTCGCCCGGCCTCAAGCGCGGCGGCGTGCTCAACGTCGTCCGCCACACCATCAAACTAAAGTGCAAGGCCAGCGCCATCCCTGAAGAGATCGTCGTCGATCTAACCGGCATGGATATCGGCGATTCGCTGCACATCTCGAAGGTGGCGCTGCCGGCCGGCGTTCGCCCCGCGATCCGCGACCGCGACTTCACCGTCTGCACCATCGCCGGTCGCAAGGCGGAAGAAGAGGTCACGACCACGACGGCAGCGCCCGCCGAAGGCGCAACGCCGGCCGAGGGCGCACCCGCCGCCGACGCCAAGGACGGCAAGAAAGAAAGCTAAGCAGCTATCTGTTCCCGCTGCGGCGCTTTTGTTTGGAGCGGTTCCTGATCCGCTCTAGGCTGAGTCCATGCTGCTGATCGTCGGCCTCGGCAATCCTGGCGCGAAATACGCGGGCAACCGGCACAATATCGGCTTCATGGCCGCCGACGCGATCGCGCGCGCGCATGGCTTTGGACCCTGGAAGAAGAAGTTCCGTGGCGCAGTTTGCGAGGGCCAAATTGCGGGGGTCCGCGCGTTGATCCTGAAACCGCAAACTTTTTACAACGACGCCGGCCATTGCGTGGCTGAAGCGGCGAACTTCTACAAGATTGCGCCGGGCGAGATCATCGTCTTCTACGACGAGATCGACCTCGCGCCTGGCCGCTTTCGCATGAAGACGGGCGGCGGCGCTGCCGGCAATAACGGCGTACGCTCTATCGCCGCGTGGCTCGACGAGGATGGCTTTCGCCGCGCCCGCATGGGCACAGGCCATCCTGGCCAAGCCGAACTGGTGCAGGGTCATGTGCTTAGCGATTTTCACAAGGCCGATTCCGATTGGGTAAGCGCGATGCTCGAGGCGGTCGCCAAAGCCGCGCCGATGTTGGCCGCAGGGGATGACGAAAAATACCAAGCTGAAGTGTTGCGTCTGGCGCCGGCGGAGAAAGCCAACGGACGCAGGCAGCCGCGCGAGGATGAAGCCTAGACCCGTTCCCGATTGGATTGAATCAATCCCATCGGGATAAAGCGGGTCTACATCTATAATGAGAGCGGTTCTCGTCCGAAAACCGCGTAACACTTTTCGGGAACCGCTCTAGAACATGCTCTATCTCATTCTCGGTTATCTCCCCTCTCTGCTGTGCGGCATCCACGCTGTGCGCAGCGGGCAGAACACGTTCTGGCTTTGGATTCTCGTGATCGCGCCAGGCCTCGGGCCCTTGATCTATGTCTTCGCCGTGCTCATGCCCGAATGGCTGGGCGGACGCACCGCGCGCAATGTCGGCCGCGCCGCGCGCGCGGCGCTCGATCCGGAGCGGGACTATCGCATTGCCAAGGCGGCGCTCGACGACACCCCGACCGTCGGCAACCGCATGAAGCTGGCGCAGGCCGCCGAAGCGCTCGGGCGCTGGGAAGAGGCGGAACGCGAATGGTCCCAGTCCGCGCAGGGCCATTGGGCCGAAGATTCCACGATCTTAACAGGCCACGCCAACGCGCTGTTGGAATTGGGCCGATGGAATGAGGCGCTCAAACGGCTTGAGCAATTGAAAGCGCTCGGGCGCGAAGGCGAGACGCCGCAAGTGCGGCTGGCCTTGGCGCGGGCTCACGAGGGCCTCGGAAGCAACGACGACGCGGACGCGCATTACCGTTTCGCCGCCGACCGCGTGCCCGGCCTCGAAGCTGGCGGGCGCTATGTCGCCTTCATGGCCAAGATCGGCCGCGGCGAAGACGCCGAGCTCGGCCTTGCCGAACTCGACCGCCGCCTCGCCAAGATCGCGCCTCCGCTCCGCGGCGAGGCGCGGCGCTGGCGCGATTTGGCGGCGCGGGCATTGGGGCGCAATTGACACGAAATTCGTGAAACACTAAGTTCGCGCATGACTAACGTTACCATCAGCATGGACCAGGAAACCGCCCGCTGGGTGCGTGTGGAGGCCGCCAAGGCAGGCAAGAGCGTGTCGCGCTGGGTCGGCGAAGTGCTGGCGGAACGCCGCCGCGCAGAAGCAGAGGCCGCCTGGGAGGCTGTGCGCGACGCACGCCTCCAAGCTGGATTGAGATTCCTCGCCAGCCCGCCTCGCCCGCTTGGATACTTTGGAAAAATTCCGGATCGAGAAACGTTGTATGAAGAAGCTCTTCGTCGACACGAACGTGCTGGTGTACGCGAAGGACACCACGGCGCCTACGAAGATGCGGCAAGCCCAGACCTGGGTGCAAGCGGTGATCGAGGCGGACGCGCTCGTGCTAAGCGCCCAAAGCCTGCGTGAATTCTATTGGAATGTACTGAAGATGGATCGCTCCGCCGCCGCGGTCACCGCGCTGCGCAACGAGACGGCAGAGTTGGAACCGTATGTTCCGGAGCTCTTGAGGGTGGACCGGATGGGCGAAGCGTGGGCGATACAGGATCGTCACAAGATCAGTTTCTGGGATTCGCTGCTCGTGGCTTCCGCGCTCGCCGCGGGCTGCACGATTTTTTTGAGTGAAGACCTGAATGGCGGGCAGAAAATCGATGCACTGACCATCGTCAATCCGTTTACAGCAGCGCCTGAAGCAGTGCTGGGGGCTTGAGGGCATTTCATGGGCTTCAAATGCGGCATCGTGGGTTTGCCCAACGTTGGCAAATCCACGCTCTTCAACGCGCTGACGAAAACGGCCTCGGCGCAAGCCGCGAATTACCCGTTTTGCACCATCGAGCCGAATGTCGGCGAAGTGGCGATGCCCGAGCCGCGCCTCAACGCATTGGCGAAAATCGCGGGCTCGAAAGAGATTATCCCAACGCGGATGAATTTCGTCGATATCGCCGGCCTGGTGCGCGGCGCCTCTAAGGGCGAAGGCCTGGGCAATCAATTCCTCGCCACCATCCGCGAATGCGACGCCATCGCCTATGTGCTGCGCTGCTTTGAAAACGACGACATCACCCACGTCGAGGGCCGCATTGATCCGATCGCCGATCTCGAGACGGTCGAGACCGAATTGATGTTGGCCGACCTCGAAAGTCTGGAAAAGCGCGTCGGCAATCTCGAAAAGAAGGCCAAGGGCGGCGACAAGGAAGCCAAGCTCACGCTTGAGCTGGTTTTGCGCGCCAAAGTCTTGCTCGAGGAAGGCAGACCGGCCCGCCACACCAAGCGCGCGGCCGAAGAACAAAAAGCCTTCGAAATGTTGCAGCTGCTCACCGCGCTGCCGGTGCTCTACGTTTGCAACGTCAACGAAGCCGACGCCTCAGGCGGCAACGCCCTAACAAAGGGTGTCGCTGCCCGCGCGCGGCAGGAAGACGCGGCGTGCGTGATTATCTGCGCCCAGCTCGAAGCCGAAATCGCCGCGCTGACGGAAGGCGAGCAAGAGGAGTTTCTCGACACATTGGGCCTTGCCGAGCCCGGCCTCACCAAGCTGATCCACGCCGGCTACGATCTTTTGAGCCTGCAGACCTATTTCACCGTCGGCCCCAAGGAGGCGCGCGCCTGGACCATCAACAAGGGCTGGACCGCGCCGCAAGCCGCGGGTGTTATCCACACCGATTTCGAAAAGGGCTTCATCCGCGCCGAAACCATCGCCTTTGCCGATTTCATCGCCTGCAACGGCGAATTGGGCGCGAAGGAAGCCGGCAAGATGCGGCTCGAAGGCAAGGAATACATCGTCCGCGAAGGCGATGTGATGCATTTCCGCTTCAATGCTTGAGGCCGCGGCGTGGGTAATGTCGCCGGCGCCTGCCCCGTTCTGCGCCGCTCTAGCCGTTGCGAATACGGCTGTCGATCGCGCGCGTGGGGTACAAGCGAAATTGGACAAGGCCACGCTGATAATCGATGGCGATCGCCCGCGTGCGGCGCAAGACGTCCATACCAATCAGCAAAGTCGGCTCATCTTGCATCTGCCACAGATCGAAGATGTGGAAATCACCGACATAGACCACCAGATCATTGATCGTGACACCGCCCAGCCGCAACTCGGGCAACGCTACCGCATCGTCGAGCACAATCGGCTCGCCCGCGCTGTAGGCCCGGGCGTAGGCCAGCGCATCTGGCCGCGAGCGCACGCGCGCGCGCAATGCATCGCGCAACGCGACATTCGCCAGTGTGGTGTCCGACCCCGTATCGACCAGAACGTTGACAGTAACCGCGCGGATGCGGCCTTGCAGCACAACGAGATGTCCGAAGCGTATATCGCCGCGCACCGTGGTCCAACCTGTGGTGAGGCGCGCGGCATGGGCAGAGGAAACGATTTCGATGCAACCGCGCATGAAATTCAGATGCAGCCGCCGACCCGCCATGCCATCGACGCCGAGCAGACCTTGCTGCCCCGCCAACATCGGACCCTGCAGTAGCGGCAACGGTTGCGAAGGCAGGTTCAACGGCCCGTAACGAAGCGACGTCACTTCCACGAGCGGCGCCACCGTTATGCCATGCACAGAATGCACTTCGCCCGTGCCCATGGGCGTCAGCCCCAATTCGGCAGCCAGATCTTGTGACAGCACGGACCGATTGGCGCCGGTATCGATAATGAAACGATATGGGCCTTGGCCGTTGATCGTCACCGGAGCGACCATCCGGCCAACCCTATCGGTCGAAGTGCGGCCCAACGCCATCTCGATGGGGGTGGGGCCCGCCACTGGCAGATCCTCGGCGGTCAAGCACTCCGCCGCTTCGGCGCTGACTGCTAGCGACGCTGCGATAACAAGTGTCGCCCAGAAACCGGTC
>JANNFH010000377.1:0-2444 GCA_031379565.1 Alphaproteobacteria bacterium | reverse complement strand
GCGCGAGCAAGCCCGCGAGCAGTACCGTCACCATGGCAATCGGCGCCCTGAGGCTCTTGCCTTGCGTCGGCGGGGAAGCACGTTCCACCTCGCTGATGTTGTCGGTTGAGCGGCCCAGCAACTCGCTGAACCCGCGCGCTTCCTCGGCGCGCTCGGCGTAACTTTGCGCGTTGGCGTCCAAAATCGTGCGTTCACGCAGCAAGCGCCGGAACGTCGGCTCCAGCGCGCGCATGTGCTGCAATCTCGTGCGTATCTCCTCGCGCTGCTGAAGCAACGCCGCGCCGCGCCCGCGCTGTGCGCGCGCATCGGCCTCCACGCCATAAAGCTGCGTGGCGATGGCCTGGCGCACCGGGTTGGCGCCGCGCCGGGTTACGCTGGCCGGGTCGCCGCCGGCGAGAAACGCGGTCAATTGTTGAATGCGCCGATCCACCTCGCGCACCGGCGGGGCGTCATCCTGGTAATGCGACAGCAATTCTTGCCGCTCCATCTGCGCGGCCACCAGATCGCGGCGCGCTTCGGATTCCGAATAGAGCGCGATCTCCTCCGGTTCGCCCTGCAGCTGCGTGCGCAGCGTGGCCGCACGCGCTTCGGCTTCGCGCTGGCGCGCCTCGGCGTCGAACACTTGCGCCTCGGTATCGGCCGCGCGCGCGGCAAGCCCCGCCATCTCGCTGTCAAAATCGCCAATGGCATTGTCCGACAGGAATCTCGCCAAGGCTTCGCTGGCGGCAGTGACGCGAATGTTCATGCCCGCGCTTTGCTCGGCCAGCGCGGCCGATTCCCCGCCCACCAGCACGTCACGCCGCCGCGCCAAATATTGGTCCACCAGCGTGTTCAGCGCTTGCGCCGCGATTTCAGCGCTCCTGTGCTCGAACGACAAGGCGATCGCCGGCGTCTGCGGCGCGGTTTCCAGCGCCAGATGTTCGCTGAACGCGCGTTCGGCCGCCGCCATTTTGCGCGCCTGCGAACCCGAGCCCGCGGCAAGTTCGGGATAGAGCCGCGCCAAACCAACTTCCGTGATCGTCTGGCGCACCACCGCGCCCGAACCGATCATCCGCATTTCGGCGTTGACGACGCTTTGCATGTCGGGCGTGGCGCCCGCGGCCGCGCCGCCAAGGGCCGGCTGATAGACGTATTCCTGGCCCAAGCGCACCAGCAATTCGGCCCGCGCCGTGTAGGTCCTCGGCGCCAGCAACGCCGCAGCGAGGCCCAGCGCGCAGATCGCGCCGCCCACGCCGATCACCGCCCAGCGCTCGGCCCACACCATCGCGGCGAGGTCAAACAGCGTCAGCCCGCGCATCTCCGTCCAACTGAAACCCAGCGCCGCCGCAGCCTTTGCCTTCGCCGTTTCCGCCACGCGCACGCCCTCCAATGCGCACTTAAGCGCACTTAAGCTGCGATTTGGTAAATGTCCGTTCACCCTCTGCGACGCAAATTGCCCGCGAGGAGAAGCCGATGCGCACTGCGATGGCCATGTTTGCTGTTTTCGTCGCCGCGAGCTTCGGCGGCGGCGCAGCGCTATCGCTGGCCCAAGAAGCCGCACCCGCGCCGATGGCTTATGCCGACGCCACGCCCGCTTATCGGTTCTTTCCCGGCGATGACATCGAGGTCACTGTTTTTTCGGCGCCGGAACTTTCCCGCACGGTGACCGTCGGCCCCGACGGGCGCATCGCCTTGCCGATGATCGAGCCACTGCGCGCCGCCGATCTCACCGCCGCCGAATTGCAAGACGCGCTGGTCGTTGCCTATGCCGGGCGCCTGCGTACGCCCGAACTGAGCGTTACCCCGAAAACGTTCGCTTCGCGTCAAGTGTTCGTGGGCGGCGAAGTCGCCCGCCCCGGCATTTACCCGATGCCCGCCGACATCGACGCGTTTCAAGCCGTCGCGCTGGCCGGCGGATTTCTGCCGAGCGCACGCCGCGGCGGCGTGCTGGTGCTCTCGCGCGCCTCCGGCGCAGCCATCGTGACGCCGGTCGATCTCTCGACGCGCGCGTTACGCCAAGGCTTTCCAGGTGCGCAGCCGCTCTCGCGATACGACGTCGTCTACGTGCCACGCTCAGCGATCTCGCAAGTCAATCTGTTCATGCAGCAATACGTGCGCGACGCGCTGCCGGTGCAGTTCAGCTTCTATTACGACCTCAACAGCGACCGGACCAATCGCTAGCCGTCGCAGCTCTCGTCTCACCACGCTTAGTGGTGCTTGACGCTCAGCCATTCGCGCGCGCGCTTTTGGGCGTCGGCGATTTCGCCAGCGCTCATCATGTTCGACAATTCGCGGCGGCTTTCCTTGGCCGCCTCCAAGCCGCGCGAGGCGGCCAGGTTGAACCACATGTGCGCTTGCACCAGGTCGGTCGCGCCGCCTTGGCCGGTCGCATAGATCAGCCCGAGCTTGTAGAGATCTTCGCAATGTCCCACTTCGCGCACCTTTTGGTGAGCTTCGGCAATTTC
>JANNFH010000239.1:0-2941 GCA_031379565.1 Alphaproteobacteria bacterium | reverse complement strand
ATTCTGCCGGGGGTTACGAGGCGTTCTGCTTCAGCCATGAGCCAAGGCCTAGCGCGATTCGGTTGGCAATTCGTTCAAGGAGGCATTACGGGGACCATCAATCCGACCACACAATCGACCGGAGCACGCCTTGCTGCAATTGGGAGACGCCTATCTCGATCTGATGGAGAAGGTCCTTGCTGGCGTGATCATCGGGGATCCCCCCATTGTGACGGAATCGCACAAGTCCTTCTTTCGATCCATGGCCAAATACATGGCCCCGCACGCCGAACCGAGCGAGGCGGACATGGGGCGCTATCAATATAAGTGGCGGGAGCTGGGGTGGGACTGCCCATCGCAAGCGTTCACGATGATTGGACTAAAGCGGCTGCGGAATTTTCGCAGCCTCGTCAGTCGCTCGATCGAAGAAGGTGTGCGTGGCGACATCTTGGAAACGGGCGTATGGAGGGGCGGGGCATGCATTTTAGCGCGTGCGGTGCTGCGCGCCTGGGGCGACACTTCGCGCCGCGTCTTTGTGGCGGATTCGTTTGAAGGTTTGCCGCCGCCAAACTTGGATTTTCCCCAAGACGCGGAGTCGGTGTTGCACCAACAGGCAGAGCTCGCCGTTTCCTTGGAAACGGTGCGGGCGAATTTCGCCAAATTCGATTTGCTGGACGATCAGGTGGTGTTCTTGAAGGGCTGGTTCCGAGACACGATGCCGCGCGCGCCGATCGCGCAATTGGCCGTGCTGCGGCTCGATGGCGACATGTACGAATCCACGCTCGACCCGCTGACGCACATGTATGACAGAGTGTCGGTGGGAGGCTGGGTTATCGTGGACGACTACTTTCTTGCCCCGTGCAAGGCCGCAATCGACGACTTCCTCGGCGCGCGCAGCCTGGATCCCGAGATACTGCCGATTGATGGATTGGGCGTGTATTTCCAGAAGACAACTTAGCCCGCACTCTTAGGTTGACCTTTTCCCGCCATCTGGTGCGTCGGGCCAAGCCTATTGCGTGGCAGCTTTTTGTTGAGACATGGCTGTTTCGTGGCGTCTAAGACGGCGCACAATGCTATTTCCAGCATCCATCCCAAGCCTCTCGATCAGCGCATACGTTATGGACGACACCGCAACAACAACACAGCCCGTGGCAAACACCGCCGTCGCCAGCGCCAACCACGCGCCAAGCGCCGGCAAACACGCCAGATAAACCCAGGCGGTCACCGGCCGCATCGCCATCACCACTAGCATGTGCATCAGATAGAGGCTGTAGCTGCGCTCGCCCAGAAACTGAAAAGGCGCCCAGCGCAGCAACGGCATTTCCCGCACTGTGACCCAGACGACGATCGTCGCGAACAACACCCCCCAAACCACCATGTCGAAGCGCTGCGCCGCGCGCAATTGCGCGTCGAGTATCAAGATCACGGCCAACAGCGCCGCAGAGGCAAGGGTGAAACCTAGATGGTAGGCCGCGACGGTTTTGAACCCAGCTTCTCGCGCGCCCCAAGGGGAACGACGCAAACGATCAAAACACACCCATGCAAGCAGGCCGAAGGCGAAATAGCGAAAATTGGCAAGAAACGCGATGTCGCCGAAGGGGCGAAACCAAAACGGCGCCTTGTCCAAAAACGGGCGTGCGACCTCGCCAAGCGCCACGGCGGCAATCGCAAGCCCCAACGCCACACGTATCGACCCTACGTGCACAAAGCAAAGCGGGAAGATCAAATAAAACAACACTTCGACGCTGACCGACCATCCCGCGTAAGGAATGCCGGAGGCGTATTCCGGCCAAAAGTTGTTGATGAAAAGCACGTTTGTAACGATCTCAAGGGGCGTCGTGTCGTCACTGCCGAAAAGCATCCGACTCGCAATCATCGTCACGGGAATGAGGACGTAATAAAGCGGCGCTATGCGGAAGAATCGCTTGAGGTAAAACTGCGTGACCCAAGTGCGTTGACTATCGTAGAGCCGCGTCGATTGCATCAGCGCGAAGGCTGAGATGACATAGAAGAGCTGCACGCCGAGCGGAAAATAAGCAAATGTGAAATCCACAGCCGACTGAATCCAGTGCGGCGAGAAGAATATGCAGTGCATCACAAACACCGCCATCGCCGCCATCATACGCAACGCTTGCAGGCCAGGCAGCCGGTCGGCATTGGCCGAGCCTTCTCGAACAGCAAGTTGCATGCACTCCCCCGGAACAAGATGAAAAAGCACTCAGACGGGACTTTGTCTACAACGCGATCCCCGCAGCGGCGCCTGCGGGCAATCGGCGGGAACGGACAGATCGCCCCAGCCGTCAGCGACTTCCTGGGCGCGCGCAGCCTCGATCCCGATATTCTGCCGATCGACGGGATTGGCGTGTACTTCCAGAAGACAGCTTAGCCCCGGCGCTGCCAGGCGGCGAAAAAAGACGCCGCACGGATTTCGCATCAATCGACCGTTTGGCGCTGGCGTTGTGCTTTACGGAACGACCAAGGGGGCGACGGGGTGAAACAAACGTCGGACCGATTGCCGGGGTTACAGGCGCTGCGCCTTGGCGCGGCGGCAATCGTGTTTGTGCTGCACGCGTTGTTTTGCTCGCGCGATCTCGCACCGCTTCCCGTTGGCGTTCGCGTTGCGGCGGATAGACCTCGCCAACCCAGGCGAGATGGAAGAGCAGAATCGCCAACGCCGCCAAGCCGCGCAAGCCATGCAACGCCGGCAGCTTGCCATCCGGCGGCACAGTTCCCGAATGCGCCCCCGCGAAGGGACGCTGCGATCTAAGCCAGTCTTTGATGTTCATCCCCGCCCAGCCCATTGGGCGCATCTTAACGGGGGCAGCGCCAGCACGCCACTCGCTTAGCGACTGACTTCCTTCAACGCGGCGCGGATGAGTTCTGGCGCGGGCGCATCGCCGTCGATTGTCTTGGCGGCGCTGGAGACAGCGCGCGCGGCGCTTGACTGGTCGATGCCGAGATT
>JANNFH010000196.1:0-30162 GCA_031379565.1 Alphaproteobacteria bacterium | reverse complement strand
AAACAGGCCGCGCGCCTCCGTGAGGAACGACTCGCCGCCAAACAGAATAAGTCCTAGAAACGAAGCGGCCCCGGTGTTGGAAGCACCGAGGCCACAAACCACCGTTGCGCCGGTGGCTTCTAACGGCGCTGATCCTGGAGTGCGCCGTTATGACTGACGATCCCGCAACGTCCGAGCACAAGGCCGGAATTGTTGTAACTGACCCCAACCATGCCCCGATAATCTACTTCGACGGGGCACCCAATTTCGGCAACAATAACGGCGTTGTAAACGTCACGCTTGCCGCCAGTCGGCACATGATCCAAGGCGATCAGATAGCGTTTGATGTTGTGGCCGTTGCGTTTCTTCGCTGCAATGTCGGCGCCGCCATCGCGTTGCGCGAGGCGCTTGATAAGGCGTTGCTGATCGGAATGCCGACCGAAGGCAACGCGAACTAGAAACCTCATTTCTTCTTCGCTGGTTTCTTTTTCGCAATCGGCTGTGGCGGCGTTTTCAGCCCGCCCTTCACCGCTTCCTCAAAGCGCCGCTGCGCTTCTTCATCGCTGTATTGATCATCTTTCGGGGGCTTAGACATTGAGCGACCAAGTACGCAATACATTTGCTTCTGCGCTCGGCCATCTCGGCATGAGGTGGTCTGAGCTAGAAGCAAGCGTTGACACAATGATTGCGAAACTAATTCCGCTTCCGGATGACATGCGACACGCCGCGCTTGGACATATCGGCTTTCGAGAACGTGTATTCACGCTGAAAACGGTCGGGTTCATCCGCAAGCCTGACGCCGACTGGTTTAATGAACTAGAGGCGGTCCTCAATTGCATCGACAACGAAATCCGGAATGAGCGAAACCGCTTCACCCACGATATTTGGCTCCCTTCAAACGAGCCGCATGCAATGGACAAGGTCAATAGAGCCCCGAAGATAAAGAAAAAACCAGGCAGCGGCGAGTTGGAATTTCAAGCATACGAACGAAAGCCCATATCGCTGTTGGACATCACGCGCATCACGACGCGCATAGGGGGGGCGACGGAGGCCCTTCAAGAATTGCACAACGACTACCCGACGCCTTCAACATTTGCTCGAATATGCGCTCGACAATTTCTTCCGGCTCCCGAAGTGGGCGTGCCAAGTCCAAAGGGACCGAAGCGAGAAAAGCCGCCACCCCCGCCTGGATCATCCGGGGAGTGACCTCAAAGGACTTGGACTCGTCGCGCAATGGCGTACACCAGGGGCAAAGCGCGTCAAAATGTAGGAATACAGGGAAAAAATATGACTGCAATCCTACACTTAGAAACGCAGATTGCGCCACGATTCTGCTCAAAACGCCGGCCTGTCAAGCAAAATTACAACATTTGGCGCGTGTGGCGTCAAGTATATAATTAGGAATATTTACCTGTCCATCGTTCATGATTTGAGCACTGGCGGTTTGCGGTTTTTGGACCCGGAAACAGCCCATCAGCTGGCGCTGGGCGGGCTGCGCGCGGGGCTTGGGCCGCGTGTGCGCGCGGATCGGTGGCCGCGGTTGCGCTCTGTGCTGGCGGGCTTCGATCTGCCCAATCCGATCGGCATGGCGGCTGGCTTCGACAAGAACGCCGAAGCGCCGGACGCCTTGCTGCGCGCCGGCTTTGGGTTTGTCGAATGCGGCACGGTCACGCCGCGACCGCAAGAGGGCAGTCCGCGACCGCGGATTTTCCGTCTTCGCGAAGACCGCGCCATCATTAATCGGCTGGGTTTCAACAATGAAGGCGTGGAGCGTTTCGCCGACCGCCTTGCCGCGCGCGCGCATCGCGTCGGCGTGGTCGGCGCCAATGTCGGGGCTGGCAAGGATAGTCCCGATCGCGCTGCTGATTATGTCGCCGCCATGGGACGGGTGTGGCGCAGCTGCGCCTACGTCACGGCGAACGTCTCTTCGCCAAACACCCAAGGTTTGCGCGCCTTGCAAGAGCGCGGCGCGCTGCAAGATCTGCTCGGGCGCCTACGCGATGCGCGCGACCATTTGGCCCGCGCGCATGGTCAGCGCCCATTGTTCTTAAAGGTTGCGCCCGATCTCGACGCGCGCACGGTGCGCGACATCGCCGAGACTGCGATCAGCTTTGATCTCGATGCGCTCATCGTTTCCAACACCACGCTGGCGCGACCGACGCATCTGACGTCGGACTATCGCGACGAGGCTGGCGGCCTCTCCGGCCAGCCCTTGTTTCAGATATCGACGCAAATCTTACGCGAATTCGCGGCCGCGCTCGACGGTCGCTTGCCGCTGATCGGCGTCGGCGGGGTCGAAAGCGGCGCCACCGCGCTGACGAAAATCAGAGCCGGCGCTAGTGCGGTCCAACTCTATTCGGCGCTGGTCTACGAAGGTCCGGGGCTGGTGGCGCGCATTGCCGCTGAACTCGATGCGGCGTTGGCGGCGGAGGGCTTTGCATCCGTGGGCGATGCAATTGGCGTTGATGCTCAAATCTCACCGAGGCGCGAGGCAGCAGCGGGGCAAGGCCTTGTCGCTTGAGAAGTATGCTTGCGCGCGCTTAGCCGTTCGCCAAGATGCGCTGGCGCATTGATGCGGTCATGCCCCGCACGCGGGTTATCAGCGCGCGAATGTCGCCGCGGTTTTCGTCCAGGGCGGCGAGGAAGTCGCGCTGTTGCTGTTGCGCCAGCCAAATTTCGTTGCCTTCCAGCACCAGCGAGACATCGACCGCTTTCCAGGATTCGTCCGCGCGTAGCACCCGCCACTGCACGCGCAGTGGGCGCGAGCTGCCCGCGGGCGTCATCTCGCTGATGACAATCACATCGCGGTCGGCGACCCGCTCGGTTGAGCCGATGACGCGCACATCGCTTTCGCTATAGCTGTCGAGCCGGGCCTGGTAGACGGCAATTGCGTATTCCTGGAACGTGCTGTTCCATTCGGCGCGCAGCGCGGCGTCGGCGCGCAATTGGGCGCCATAACGCCCGAGGACGAAATTCGCCACGCGCGGCATGTCCGCAAATTGCGCCATCACTTGGTGGAACGCCTGTTGCCGCGCCGGCAGCGGCACTTGGCGATTGCCGAGCGCCTGCAACGCGGCGGTAGCGCTCCGTTGGACGTAGGTCTCTGCGTTTTCGTTGCGCGCCGCGGCCGCCGGCGGCGCCGCGGCCATCAAGGCCGCTCCTGCGAGCGAAGCAAGAAAGGTTGCGCGGGTGATCGAATGGCGGGTCACTTCAACTCTCCTGAGGCGACAGACGATACGAGATTTTGTTCCGGTACATCTGAAGATTGCGTGAGCGGCTGTTGGCTGGTTGGCGGCGCTTCAGGCGGCGCCAGCGCAGCTCCCGGAACCTCCTCAAACTCAGGCAAGTCCTGGACATCGAGCGGGCCATTGCGGATCGCGCTCTCGCGAAACAGCGCATAGCTCGACCGGAACGTGACATAAGGATCGACCGAGTTTTCGCGGACGCCATCCACTTCATTAAGCAGCGCCTCGCGTACCGAAATGCCTGTGAGGGCGCCGCGGATGGCGCGCGCTTCATCTGCCTCGTCGAACGCGGCCCAATTCAATGGATCAAAAGCCATGTCGACAATGCGCCCGGCGCTGTCGCGCAAATTGGTAGGGCCGAGCACGGGGATGAAGAAATAAGGCCCCGGCGCAACGCCCCACACTCCCAGCGTTTGGCCAAAATCCTCGTCGTGACGCTCCAGCCCCATGCTGCTTGCCGGATCGAACAGCCCGAGCACGCCAACGATCGTGTTGACACCGAAACGTGCGACCGTCACGCCGGCGCGGCCAGGCTCGGCCTGCAACACGTCGTTGGCGAGGATCACCGGCGAGCGCAAATTGCGCAGAAAGTTTGAGACGCCAGTTCGCACCAGTCTCGGCGTTACAGCCCGATAGCCGCGCGCGACTGGCGCCAGCACCGAATTGTCAATGGCCTCGTGCGCCGCGAATAAGTCGCGGTTCAGGGCCTCGTAGGGATCATGGACCCGATCTTGGGCATAAGCTGCCGGCGCACACACACACGCCGCCACAAACCCCAGCACTGCCAGATGTCCCTGCATGCGGTCCTACCCTTAGCCGCAGATAATGCGTCGGTTCGGTTAATCAACTTTAGCTTTATGGCAAACAGGCCGGGAAAATGCGGCGGCGAAGGGGATAGGGCCTCCACCAGCTAGTGATTGCCAACTTGGTTTTGGCGCCGTCGCCTGAAAGCCACAATAACGGCTCGCGCCGTCCAGCGCCCCCTTCTTGGCCAGCCCGATTAGGCCTTTCCCGATCGTTCGGCGAATGTCATATAAAGATATGTTTATATCTCAAAGCGAGCCGACCCTGGAAACGGCCGAGCGCGGTGACGCCGGCCGGGTCGTGGGCGCCCTGCGCGCCGCCGGCGAGCAGACACGGCTGCGGGCGCTGGCGTTGCTCACGGAGGGTGAATTGGCGGTTGGCGAACTGGCGCAGGCCCTCGGGCAGAGCCAACCGCGCATCAGCCGGCACTTGAAGCTGTTGACGGACGCGGGCCTTGTCGAGCGCATTCCCGAGGGCGCGTGGGTGTTTTATCGCCTGGCGAGCGCGCCGACGACGGAGCGCAAGCTCGCGGCCGCCGCGCTGGCGATGCTTGACCCGGCCGATCCGGTGCTGGCGCGCGATTCCGAGAGGCTCTGCGCCATCCGCGCCGCGCGCGACGCCGCCGCTGCGGAATATTTCGAACGCAACGCCGCCGATTGGGAGCGCGTGCGCGCGCTGCATTTGCCCGAAGCGGATATCGATGCGGCGATCCTCGCGGCGGCGGGGCCCGGACCTTTCGATTTGATGGTCGATGTTGGCGTCGGGCAGGGGCGCATGATCCAAGTGTTCGCCGACCGCGTCCGCCGCGCCGAAGGCTTCGACACCAGCCGGCAGATGCTTTCGATCGCGCGCGCCGCGCTTGACGGCCTACAGGCAAAAGCGGGTTTGCGGTTCGGCGACGTCTATGCGCCGCCCATTGAAAGAGACGCGGCTGATCTCGTCACGATCCATCAAGTGCTTCATTTTCTTGCTGATCCGGGCCGCGCCACCATGGAAGCCGCCCGCTTGCTCAAGCAGGGCGGGCGCCTCGTCATCGTCGATTTCGCGCGCCATGAGCTTGAATTCCTGCGTGAGCAGCATGCGCATCGCCGTTTGGGTTTTGCCGATGCCGAGATTGCCGAATGGTGCGCTGCCGCTGGCGTGCGAAATCTGCGGATATCGACTTTGGCGGCAAAGAAGAAGGAAGCGCTGACAGTGAAAATTTGGGCGGGAGACAAAGCGTGAGCTCAGTCCCGCATGCCCACAACCTCATCGCCGAAGCCGCCGAGCGGCTGGGCCGACCTCGGGTGTCGTTCGAATTTTTCCCGCCGAAGACCGAGGCGCTGGAAACCCAATTGTGGGAGGCGATCGGCAAACTCGCGCCATTAGAGCCAAGCTTTGTCTCGGTCACTTATGGCGCCGGCGGCTCGACGCGAGACCGCACCCACCGCACCGTCGCCCGCATCGTCGCGGAGACGGCGATGAAGCCGGCCGCGCATCTTACTTGCGTCGCCGCCAGCCGCGCTGACCTCGACGCGGTGTTGCGCAATTATTGGAGTGCAGGCGTCCGGCACATCATGGCGCTGCGCGGTGATCCGCCGGGAGGCGCTGAAGCCAAGTTCGAGCCGCACCCGGAGGGTTATGCCGGCGCCGCCGATCTGGTTGCAGGCGCAAAGCGCGTCGGTGATTTTGAAGTTTCGGTCGCCGTGCATCCGGAAAAACATCCCGCCAGTGCGTCTTGGGCGCAAGAGATCGACAATTTCAAGCGCAAACTTGACGCTGGCGCCGCGCGCGGGGTTTCGCAATTCTTCTTTGACGCGGATGTGTTCTTGGCGTTCCGCGACCGCTTGCGCGCGGCGGGCGTCACTGCGCCGATTGTGCCGGGCATCATGCCGGTGACGAATTTCAACGGCATCGCCAAGAT
Organism: Alphaproteobacteria bacterium; assembly: GCA_031379565.1. GTDB lineage: Bacteria > Pseudomonadota > Alphaproteobacteria > Caulobacterales > Aquidulcibacteraceae > Vitreimonas. Next base: position 24,231 of record JANNFH010000196.1, on the reverse strand, counting down.
GGCGGCGGGCTGCGGCGCCAGCGTACCTGCATGGTTGGCGCGGTTATTTGAGGGGCTGGACGACGATCCCGAAACTCGCCGCCTGGTCGCCGCCGCCACCACTGCCGAATTGTGCGCGCGCCTCGCCTCCGAGGGGGTGGAGGATTTTCACTTCTACACGCTCAACCGCGCAGATCTCACGCTGGCGATCTGCCGCATTATTGGCGTGCGCGCGCCAGAGTTGAAGAGGAAGCCATGACCCGCGAACAACGTCTTGCGCTGATGCGGCACGAGATGGAGCGGCGCATCCTCGTACTTGACGGCTCGATGGGTGCGTATCTGCAGAACTTCCACCTTGGCAGCGCCGATTTTCATGGTCTTCGCTTCGCCGAGCATCCTCACGCGTTGAAGGGCAACAGCGACCTGCTTGTGTTGACGCGCCCCGACATCGTCATGCGCGTCCACGAAGGTTATCTCGCCGCGGGCGTCGACATCATCAGCACCAACACCTTTACAGCAACGCCGGTCAGCCAGGCCGAATACGCGCTTGATGAAATCGCTCGTGAGCTTAATGTCGATGGCGCCATGCTTGCGCGCACCGCGGCGGATCGCTGCGAGGCTGAGGATGGCCGCCCACGTCTGGTCGCTGGCGCGATTGGGCCGACGACGAAGCTGCTCTCGATGTCGCCGGAGGTCGGCGATCCTGGACGGCGCGATTGCGATTTCGACGCCATGGCCAAGGGTTACGAGGAACAGGCGCTCGGCCTGATCGAAGGCGGCGCCGATGTGCTGTTGATCGAAACCATCACCGATACGCTCAACGCCAAATCGGCGCTGTGGGGCATCTGGGAAGCGTTCGACCAAACCGGCATTGAGCTGCCATTGTGGATTTCGGGCACCATTACCGATCGTTCCGGGCGCACTTTGTCGGGCCAAACCGTGGAGGCGTTCTACAATTCCATCCGCCACGCCAAGCCCATGGTCGTCGGGCTCAATTGCGCGCTCGGCCCCGCCGAAATGCGGCCCTTCCTCGCCGATCTCGCCCGCATCGCCGAATGCGCCATCATCGCCTACCCGAACGCGGGCTTGCCCAATGCGATGGGCGGCTACGACGAAACTGCGTGCTCGATGGAAGCGCATTATGCGGAATGGGCGCGTGCCGGGCTGGTGAATATTCTCGGCGGCTGCTGCGGCACCACGCCCGAACACATCGAGCATTTACGCAACGCCATCGAGGGTGTGGCGCCGCGTAAGGCGCCAATTTTGGAAACGCGCCTGCGCCTCGCAGGTCTCGAACCGTTCACGGCGGCGGCGTGAGCGGCCAGACGAAAATATTTCACGTGGCCAGCGACCTGAAGGGTCGTGGGCGCTTCATGCCCGCGTATGAGGTGATGCTCCAGATGTGCGGCCAGCTGATTGCAGAGGCGATCGGCGACGAGGGTGACATCCTCGTGCTGGGTGCTGGCGGGGGACTTGAACTGGAAACGTTTGCCCGGCGCGAGCGCCATTGGCGTTTTTGCGCGATCGATCCCGACCGGGGCATGTTGGACGTCGCCAGAGGGCGGATGCGTGAAGCGGGTTGGTTTGATCGAGTCTCCTGGATCGATGGCTACGTTTTCGATGCGCCCGCGTCTCAATACGGGGCGGCGACATGCTTACTCACGCTCCATTTTGCGCCGGACGACGGCGCCAAGCTCGAGACGCTGCGCGCGCTGCGCGCCCGTCTGAAACCTGGCGCGCCGTTCATGCTGGTTGATCTTTGCATGGACAAAGCCGCGCCTGATCATCTCTTGCGCGTCGAGCGTTATCGCCGTTTCGCCCTCAACGCCGGCGCGGCGCCGGACGAGGTCGCCGCTACAGTGGAGCGTGTAAGGCACGTCATCAACACAGTTTCCGCTGAACGCAACGAAGCGCTGCTGGCCGAAGCCGGTTTCGCCGGCGCTGACCTCTTCTACGCCGGCCATTCCTGGCGCGGCTGGGTTGCATACGCATGACTACCGCCAACCCGTTCGCCAATTTCGTCGTCGTCGGCGAGCGCACCAATGTCACTGGCTCGGCGAAATTTCGCAAATTGATCGAAGCAGACGATTACGCCGGCGCGCTCGTGGTGGCGCGTCAGCAGGTCGAGTCCGGCGCCAATGTGCTCGATGTCAACGTCGATGCCGCGATGATTGACGGACCGGCGGCGATGAAGAAATTCCTTAACCTCGTCGCTTCGGAACCGGACATCGCCCGCATTCCGCTGATGATCGACAGCTCCAAATGGGAGGTGATCGAGGCGGGCCTAAAATGCGTGCAAGGCAAAGCTGTCGTCAATTCGATTTCGATGAAAGAGGGCGAGGAGAAATTCCTTGAGCACGCGCGCAAGGTTCGCCGGTACGGCGCGGCCTGCGTGGTGATGGCGTTCGACGAGCAAGGCCAGGCCGATACCGCCGAGCGCAAGATTGCGATCTGCACGCGGGCGTACAGACTGCTGACCGAGAAAATCGAGTTTCCTCCCGAAGACATCATCTTCGACCCGAACATTTTCGCCGTCGCCACCGGCATCGAAGAGCATTCTGATTATGCGCTCGCTTATTTCGAGGCGACGAAACAAATCAAGGCGACGCTGCCGCACGTGCATGTCTCGGGCGGAGTCTCCAACGTTTCGTTCTCGTTTCGTGGCAACGAGCCGGTGCGCGAGGCAATGCATGCGGTGTTTCTCTACCACGCCATCCGCGCCGGCATGGACATGGGTATCGTCAACGCCGGCTCGCTGACGATTTACGACGATGTTGAACCAGATTTGCGCGACCGCGTCGAAGACGTGCTCTTGAATCGCCGCGCTGACGCTACCGAACGGCTGCTGGAAATCGCCGAGCGCGCCAAGGGCGGCGCCAAGAAAAAAGACCCGGTGAAGGAGCAGGCTTGGCGCGAGCTGCCGGTGCGCGCGCGGCTCAGCCATGCTCTCGTTCACGGCATTAATGAACACATCATCGCCGACACCGAAGAAGCGCGGCTTGAAGCGGCGCGGCCGCTTCACGTGATCGAAGGCCCGCTGATGGACGGCATGGGCGTCGTCGGCGATCTCTTCGGCGCGGGGAAAATGTTTCTGCCGCAGGTGGTGAAATCGGCGCGGGTGATGAAGCAGGCCGTCGCGCACCTCATTCCGTATATGGAGGAGGAAAAGGAGCGCACGGGGCTGGCGGGTAGGTCCAATGGAAAGATTGTGATGGCGACGGTGAAGGGTGATGTTCACGATATCGGCAAGAACATTGTCGGCGTGGTGCTGCAATGCAACGGCTATGACATCATCGACCTTGGCGTCATGGTTCCGTGCGACAAAATTCTCGAGACCGCCAAGCGTGAGAACGCCGATGCAATTGGACTCTCGGGTTTGATCACGCCGAGCCTCGACGAAATGGTGTTCGTCGCCAGCGAAATGCAGCGTACCGGGATAACGTTGCCGTTGTTGATCGGAGGCGCCACCACCTCGCGTACGCATACCGCGGTAAAGATCGCGCCGGCCTATAAAGGCCCGACGATTTACGTCACCGACGCCTCGCGTGCTGTGCCGGTGGTGCAGAAGTTGCTCTCCGAACTGCGCGACACATTGGTGCTTGAAACCAAGGCCGATCAGGCCGCCGCGCGCGAATCCTACCTTGCGGGCCAAGACAAGCGCCCGCGCCTGCCGCTAGAAACGGCCCGCGCGCGGGCGCCCAAGCTTGAATTTCATCCCAAGCGCCCGAACATTCTCGGCTTGCGCACGTTGGCGGATTATCCGCTGGGGGAATTGGTCCCTTACATCGACTGGACGCCGTTCTTCGCCGCGTGGGAATTGGTCGGCCGCTTCCCCGCGATCCTGGAAGATGACATTGTCGGGCAAGCCGCGCGCAATTTATATAAAGATGCGCGCGCGATGCTTGACCAGATGGTGGCGGAAAACTGGGTAACCGCCAGCGGTGTCGTTGGCTTCTGGCCGGCCAACCGCGACGGTGACGACATCGTGCTCTGGTCCACCGAAGCGCGGAAGAAAAAGCGCGCACGGATTTTCACCTTGCGCCAGCAGATGGACAAGGGAGAGGGCAAACCGCATTTCGCGCTCGCCGATTTTGTCGCGCCGATGGATGGCCCGGTTGATTATATAGGCGGCTTTGCGGTGACGGCCGGCATCGGCGAAGAGGCGGTCGCCCGCCGCTTCAAGCTGGCCAACGACGATTATTCCGCGATCCTGTCGCAGGCTCTGTGCGACCGGCTCGCCGAGGCTTTCGCGGAGGCCCTGCACGCGAAAGTCCGCCGCGAGCTTTGGGGCTATGCCGCGGAAGAAAGCCTCGATCATGGCGAATTATTGCTGGAGAAATATCGCGGCATTCGTCCCGCGCCTGGCTATCCCGCCCAGCCCGATCACACCGAGAAGCGCACGCTTTTTGAGCTGCTCGAAGCCGAAAAACGCACCGGCATCGAGCTGACGGAGAGCTTCGCCATGATTCCGGCATCATCGGTGTCTGGACTCTATTTTGCCCACCCGCGATCGGAATATTTCGGCGTGGGAAAAATTGGCCGCGACCAAATCGCCGATTACGCCAAGCGCAAGGGTTGGGACCTTGCAACCGCCGAGCGCTGGCTGGCGCCGAATTTGGCCTACGAGCCGTGAATATCGGCCTTGCTGACGCGAGCTCCTTATTGGATTCTGCGTAACGTGTACTCAAAGGTCTGAACCCATCCGCCGGCGGGATCGTCATTCGGTCGAATTTGTTCAAGTCCCTGAACACTGTTGTGATCGGACGACACGCGGAAGATGAGGCGCTCGGTTGCCGCGCGATCGTCGGCGGTTCTGGTCGGCAAGAAACCCACAAAGCCCTGTTCGGCTGCATCCCATCGGATTTGAAATGCGGATTCTTGACCGTAATTGCTAGCCAACGACAGGCCCTCATATTCGCCTGACGCCTCGTTGAAGTTCCAGAGCCACATCACGCCGCGCTCGCGCCCGTCGGCGCGGGTCAAGGTGAGGTCGCATTGGATATAGGCGTTGGCCAGCACCGTGCGGCACTCGGCGCGCATGGTTTCGTGACGCGGTGTGGCGCCTGGCGTGAACGCCGGCAGGAAAGTCGCTTCCCCTTGCCAGCTTCCGATCCAGAAACCGAGGTCGCTGGTGGCGCGGTTTGACGGTGCGGGCGTAGGCGTGTTCGTGGCCGTGAGCCTAAGCAGGCGGGCGTTTTCTTCCTCGTCCGTGAGCAAGTAGATGTAGCCGTCCGGCCCCGTGCGCACGTCGCGGATTCGCGTTCGCAGCCCGGCGTACATTCGTGCCTCTTCGACCAGCAGGCCGCTCTCTCGGCCTGTCCGCAGCCGCACCAACGAACGTGACGCCAGGCCGCCGACAAAGAATTTGCCGACAAAATCAGGATACCGATCACCGCGATAGAGGGCGAGTCCCGATGGCGCGATCGAGGGCGCCCAAAAGAATTTGGGTCGCTCGAACTCCGGCGCCGATTGGAGTTCCGTGATCAGAGTCCCGTCATAATCGATGCCGTAGCTCACGAGCGGCCAGCCATAATTGGCGCCGGCGCGCAGCAAGTTGATCTCATCGCCGCCCCTTGGCCCGTGCTCGTGCGCCCAAACTGCCCCGGTTTCCGGATCGCGCGTCAGGCCCTGAATGTTGCGGTGTCCGCTGGTCCAAATTTCGGGGGCGACATCGGCGCGCCCGACAAACGGATTGTCCGGAGCGGGGCGCCCCTCGCGGGTCAGCCGCAACACCTTGCCGAGGTGCGAGTGCATGTCTTGGGCGGCGTCTCTATAATCGTACCCATCGCCGACACTGAGGAGTAGCGTGTTGTCTGGGAGAAACAACAGCCTGCCGCCAGGATGAGATGGGCCGCGCTTCGGCGCGTTGACATGAAAGATTACCCGCCCTTCGGTGAATCTCCGCCCGTCGAAGCGCGCCCTCCAGATCGCGGTTCGGTTCGCGGCCGCATCGCCCTCCGCGAACGCAAGATAGACCAAGCCATTGACCGGGAAATCCGGATCGAGCGCGACATCAAGGTAGCCGCTGTCCTCTTGCGTCAGAACGTTACGCGGGCCGCCCTCCAGCAGCGGCCCGAGCGCCCCGTCTTCGCCCAGCCTGCGCACGCCATGGTGCTTTTCGACGATGAGCATTGCGCCGCCGGGAAGAAACGCCATGGACCATGGCAGCCGCAGACCTGCCGCAACCACCTGCAGCGCGGGGTCGTCCGCTGGTGGGATCGCGACCGCGTCTACGGCGACCGCAGCTTCGCGCGCCGTCTGTGCGCTTGCGGCCGCCGCGCCTAAAGCAATGGCCGCCAAGACCGCGCCCAGCAGTAACGCCAATGACCCCCGCATTGCAGGACCCCGCTCTGATGAGGGCGAACAATAGCGCAAGGCGATGCGCGTTGCGGTCAAAGTTGCCGTGCTTTATGCGGGTTTTTGTCATAGCGGATCGTTAACCCCGAGGGCTCGCATGGATTTAGATCCGATCGACAAGAGAATTCTCCGCGCTGTCCAGATAAATTGCATGCTCGGCGCTGACGAATTGGGACAAGTGGCTGGCGCGTCGCCATCAACGGTGCTGCGGCGGCTGAAGCGGCTGCGCGACGCCGGAATCATCACGGCCGAAGTCGCTGTGGTTGATCCAAAGAAGGTCGGCCGCCCACTGCTCATGATTGTAGGCTTGCAGCTCGAGCGCGACGATGCGCGCATCGCCAGCGCGTTCGTGCGCCAGATGCGCGAGCATCCCGCTGTGATGCAGTGCTATTTCGTGACCGGACCGGCTGACTACATCGTTCATGTTTCAGCCCGTGACATGGATGAGTTCAACGAATTTGTGCAAGCGCACCTTATTTCGAACCCTCATGTCTTGATGACGGCGACCAGCGTGGTCGTCAGTCCATTGAAGGTGGGGCTGAACGTTCCGATCGAGGATTAAGGCGCGGCCAGCGCGCCGGCCGCCGGTCAGGCGCAAAGGGGTTGCGTTGCCACCGCCAAGCGCTGGCTGGCGCCGAATTTAGCCTACGAGCGGTGAGCGCCGGCTGACGAGCCCTGCCGACTCAGTTAACGTCGCTGATCTTGCGCCGCAATCGGGACCTGTTCATGCGCATTGTTTTCGCTGCTCTCGCGTTGTGCATGCTCAGCTTTGCCGTCGGCGTGGTGGGCGATTTGTCGTTGGCGTCGCCGCCGGGACCAAGCGCCAGCGTGGCGATCCCGCCGGACGCGGTGCGCGCCCATCCCTTGCCGCCTTTGCCGCACACGGCGGCGGCGGAAGCTGCGCCTATCCGGCGCGTCCATGCTTGGGCCCCGCGCCAAAAACCGCGCGCGCCGTTGGTCAAGGCCGAGATCAAACGGGATCCCGACATGGCGCCAAAAGTGGAAGTTGGCAAATAAGTGAGGCGCCGCCGCAACACTGGCGCAAATCTTCTGCAACACCGCCGCAAAAGCGCCCAGGTCGAAGGGCTCTCTCGCGCCCCATGAGCCAGCCGATGAGTCTGTCAGCACGAGGGGCCGCAGCTTTTGCCGCGGCGCTCACCCTGACAGGCGCGCCCGGCATCGCTTTGGCGCAGCAGCAACGGCCAAATGGCGCCGCGGCGCCCGCGCCGGTGCAGGGGCTCTACAACAATACGTCAGGCGCGACCCGTTATTCCACGCCGGACGGCGCCGTCCGCTTTACCTTTGACCGCTCGGGCGGCCGTGTCGCTTTGGTGCGCTTCGAGGGCGACCCCGAAGTGCATGTGCTGCGGCCCCATGCCGGGGCAGGCGGCGGTGAAATTTACCAAACCGAGGATGGCGACGTGATGTTGCGGCTCACGCCGCACGGTAGCCTGATCGTCTACACCCGCGCCAACCGCACCGGCGCCGCCGCTTCCGAGGAAGAGCAAGTCGCCCCGCTGACGCCCGAAGCGGTGGCGTTCGCGGTGATGCAGGAGCGCTTCCGCCAATTGCAAGCGCGCGCCGCGCGCCGCATGGGCCAGACCGTAACCTTCCAGGCGCCCGCGCAAATGACCGCCCCCGCCGCTGGATTAGTGCTCGACGCTGCCGAGCGCGCCGCCGAAGGCCTCGCCGCGGCGCCGCTGACCACCGTGCGCCGTGTCGTCATCGTGCTCGGGCCCGCGCCCGCGGCGGCGATGCGCGGCGACACGCTCATCATCCAAGTCGCGCCGCAATTCGGCTACGCCGGCCGCCCCAGCTCCATCGCTGTACGCAACGTGGTGACGGGCCAAGTGCAGGGGCCGGAGCAGTAAAGGCGCGCCTTCACCCCTTGAAGCCATCCTTCGCCGCGCGGATGTCGGCGAACGCTTCCCACGCCGCCAAGTGCGGCCTCAGCAGCGGCGCGCGCAGGAATGGGTTGGTTTGCTTCTCGCGCTTAAGGCTCATTGGCACGGTTGGCTTTCCCTCCGTGCGCAAGCGAGCCACTTCCGCGACGCGGGTCTGCAAATCATGGTTCGCCGGATCGACGTTGATGGCGAAGCGGGCGTTGGCCGCAGTGTATTCGTGAGCGCAATACAGCGTCATGTCGTCGGGCAGGGCGGCGAGTTTCTGCAAGCTTGACCACATCTGTTGCGGGCTGCCTTCGAACAGGCGCCCGCAGCCCATGGAGAACAACGTATCGCCGACGAAGGCGGCGTTTTCGCTGTCCAGCACAAAGGCAATGTGGCCGAGCGTGTGCCCCCCGACATCGAGCACGCGTGCCTCCACATTGCCCAACTTGACCACATCGCCCTCGGCGACGATCCGGTCCGGCGCCGCGCCGATGCGGGAGACTTCCTCTGGCCCGGTGACGCGGGCGCCCGTCGCCGCCTTGATCGCGGCATTGCCGCCGGCATGATCGGGGTGCCAGTGCGTGTTCCAGATGTCGGTAATGCGCCAGCCCTTGGCGGCCGCTTCGCGCAGGATCGCCTCGGCGTCCGGCGTATCGATCGTGGCGGTGGCGCCTGAGCGCGGCTCGTGGACCAGGAAGGCGTAATTGTCGGATAGGCAGGGGAATTGATGGATTTGAAGCATGTCCTATACCCACTTTCATTGAAACCTGAGTCAAGCAAATGCGAGCTCGCGCTCCAAGAAAGTGGGTACGGAATCATGGATTGTACCGGAACCCGAAATTCGTGATCAATGGATCACGCAATTTCGATTCCGTGTACTAGCTTAGCCCTTACCCCAATGCGCGTCGATGTCCTCGCTCTGCAGCGTTTCTACGCATCGCCCCTGGGCGACGCCGTGCGGCGCATGGCAAGCCGGCGCCTGGCGGCGTTATGGCCGGGGGCCGATGGGCTCGACCTGCTCGGGATCGGTTATCCAACGCCCTACCTCGAACGCTTCCGCGCCGCCGCGCGCCGCGTCACGGTGATGATGCCCTCCGAGCAGGGGGCAGAACATTGGCCCGCGGGCGGGCCGTGCCTGACCACCCTTGCCGACGAAGCACGGCTCCCGTTCATCGATGCGGTGTTCGACCGCGTGCTGGTGGTTCACGCGCTGGAGGAAAGCGAAGCGGTGCGCCCGTTGCTCCGCGAAATTTGGCGGGTGATGGCGCCGGAGGCTCGCCTGGTGGTCATCGCCGCCAATCGGTGGAGTTTGTGGGCGCAATCGGACGCCACCCCGTTCGGGCACGGCCGGCCCTATTCACGGGCGCAGCTGGCGACGTTGCTGACCGATTCCATGTTCGAGCCGGTTGCGTCGGCGCGCGCGCTCTATGCCCCGCCGACGCGATGGACCCCGTTCGTTCGCGCCGCCGAGGCGTTCGAGCGCGTTGGCGAGGTGGTGTGGCCAGCGCAGGGCGGTTTGGTGCTGATGGAGGCGGTGAAACGGCTCTACGCCGAGACCTTCCGCTCGGAAAAGCGCGTGCTGCTGGCTAAGGCGCCCGAACGCACCCGTCGCGGCGCGCCGACCAATCCGCGCTGAAAAGCGGCGAACGGAGTCAAGCCTTGCTGGGTCGTTGACGGACGGCATTCGTCGCAGCCGCGGTGCAAGCGCAAAAATGCGCGCTAAAGTGCGCGGCAGGAACAAATCTCTGTTGGGGAACGAACATGCAAATGACGCGGCGCGCGCTGATGGGTGCAAGCGCACTCGGGTTGACATTCGCAATCACGGGCTGCAACCGCGCCTCCGGCGGCGGTGCGGCCGAGCTCACCGCCATCCTCGATTCAGCCGTGCAGCAATACCTGCATGAGATACCTGAATTCGCCACCGGTCTCGCTGTGACCGAAGAGCAGGCGGGTGGGCGTTACATCGATCGGCTTAGCGATTCCTCGCGTGCGGGCCGCGACCGCATCAATGCCATCGCGACCACAACGCTCGCCGCCATGCATCGCCTCGACCGCAACGCGCTCGAAGGCCAAGACGGGGTAACCTACGATGTCGTGAATACATCGCTGCAAGATGGCGTCGATTCGGCACGTTTTGAAGTCGGTGGCGGCGCCACGGGGCCATATGTGGTCACGCAACTTGGCGGCAATTACACTTTCATTCCCGACTTCCTCGCCAGTCAGCACCCCGTGACCAATCGCGATCAAGCTGACGCCTACATTGCGCGTCTCCGGGCATATGCGCATGAACTCGACAATGAATCGGAGATGATCGCCCACGACGCGGGCGCGGGCGTTGTGCCGCCTGATTTCGCGATTGATGGCGCCGTTCGGCAATTGCAGGCATTCGCGGCGAATGCGCCCGGCCAAACCGTGCTGGTGCAATCGTTCGCCGGCAAGCTGGGCGCGGTCGAGGGCCTTGCCGCGACCGACCGAACCGCGCTGACGACGCAAGCGGAAGCCCTTGTCCGCGATGAAGTGTTGCCGGCCTACCGACGCCAAATCGCGGCGCTGCAAGCGATCCGCGCGCAGGCCGTGCACGACGCCGGCATCTGGCGCCTGCCGCAGGGCGCTGAAATGTACGAAGTCGCTCTGCGCGCGCAGACAACCACCACGATGACGGCTGACGAAATCCATCAAATGGGCGTCGATCTGGTCAATTCGCTGCACCGCGAAATGGACGCCATTTTGCGCGCCGAGGGTTTAACGCGGGGCTCGGTCGCCGAGCGTGTGCGCTCGCTCTACACCCGGCCTGATCAGCTTTATCCCAACACGGATGCCGGCCGCACCCAATTGCTGGCAGATCTCAATGTACAAGTGCAAGAAATCCGCGCGCTGATGCCGCAATATTTCGGCACGCTGGCCCATGCAGATTTGCAAATCGTGCGCGTGCCCGAATACACCCAAGCTGGCGCGCCGGGCGGCTATTACAATCAGGCAGCGCTCGATGGTTCGCGCCCTGGTTCTTACTACATCAACCTCCGCGACACCGCTGAACTACCGAAATTTACGCTGCCGACGCTGACCTATCACGAAGGCATCCCCGGCCATCATTGGCAGATATCTATCGCCCAGGAGGCGCACGGACTGCCGCTCATTCGCAGCGCCATCCTCGGCTTCGTCGCCTACCAGGAAGGGTGGGGGCTCTACGCTGAGCAATTGGCGGACGAAGCGGGCGTTTACGCGAACAATCCGCTCGGCCGCCTCGGCTATCTGCAATCAGCCGCGTTCCGCTCTTCGCGGCTTGTCGTCGATACCGGTATCCATGCAAAACGTTGGACCCGCGAACAGGCCATCCAATCGATGATGGAAGCTACCGGCGACACCGAAAGCACCATCGTCACCGAGATCGAGCGCTATTGCGTCAGCCCCGGACAAGCGTGCGGCTACATGGTCGGCAAGCAAGCGCTGCTGCGCATGCGCGAAGAAGCCCGCACGGCAATGGGCGCGCGCTTTGACATCAAGGGCTTCCACGAGACTGTGCTCACCAATGGCGCTATGCCGCTCTCGGTCACCGCGCAAATGGTGCAGCAATGGTCGGGCGCGGGGTCGTAGGCGGGCCCGGACCAGTAGACGACCGGGAACAGGCCGTTCATCGAAGGTTGATTCAGCTAAAGTGAATGGGTTTTTTCGGCTGGGGACGTATTTCCCCCGTGCGCGCCGGCGCTCGGTTCAGTATCAACGGCCATCGCCCGGGGCTATACCCGCCCGTCTAGGCTCAATCCAGGGAAGAAACACATGCTGATCCATCGCCGCGCCCTACTGGGCGCCTCCGCTGCTCTTTTCGCCATCACCGCCGCCGGTTGCAGCCGGGCCGGGGGTGACAGCGCGCTGCAAACATTGCTGGGCCGACTGGCGACGGACATGCTGCGCGAACAACCGGAGACCGCGACCAGCCTGGCGGTTTCCGAGGAGCAGGCCGGCGGACCGTTCACCGACCGCTTGAGCGATCCGACCCGTGAGGGGTTGAGCCGGTACAAGGGCATCCTGGAGACTGGCCTGCGCGATATGCGCGCACTCGACCGGGATGCGCTCACGCCGCAGGATCAAGTCAGCCTCGATGTTGTCGCGACGTCGTTTGAGAACAACATCGCCGATCTCAATTACGAGCCCAGCGCGCGCTATCCGTATGTCGTGTCGCAGCTGACCGGCTCGTACACCTACGTTCCAGATTTTCTCGACAGCCAGCATCCCATCACCAGCCGCGCGCAGGTGGATGGGTATTTGTCGCGGCTTTCAGCCTATGCGCATGTGCTCGACGAGGAGAGCCGCCTGGTTGCGGCCGATTCCCAAGCCGGCCTGACGCCGCCCGATTTCGCCATCGACAAAGCGTTGACGCAATTGCAGGGCCTCGCCGCGGCGCGCGCGGCGGATACGGTTTTGGTGCAATCGCTCGCCCGCCGCATCGTCGATGTGGCCGAAATTCCGGAAGCCGAACGCGCCGGTTTCGCCAACCGCGCCGAAGCGATCGTGCGTGACGAAATCCTGCCGGCCTATGCGCGCCAGGTCGAAGCGCTGCGCCAAATTCGCGTCAATGCCGTCCATGACGCAGGCTGCTGGCGTCTGCCGCAAGGCGAGGAGCGTTACGCCACGGCGCTGAAGGCGCAGACCACGACCAGCATGACCGCTGATGAAATCCATCAAATGGGCGTCGATCTGGTGGTTTCACTGAACGCGGAAATGGACACGATCCTGCGTGCCGAGGGCATGACCCGCGGCAGCGTCGCGGAACGGGTGCAGGCGCTGTCGCGCCGCCCCGAGCAGCTCTATCCGAACACCGACGCTGGCCGCGAACAGCTGCTTGGCGATCTCAACGCGCAAGTGCAAGCCGTGCGTGCGCGCTGCCCGGAATTTTTCGGCACGCTGGCGCAGGCCGATCTGCAGGTCGTACGCGTGCCGACCTATACTGAAGTCGCCGCGCCAGGCGGCTACTACAATCAAGCCGCGCTCGATGGCTCGCGCCCCGGTTCGTACTACATCAATCTGCGGGACACCGCAGAATGGCCGAAATTTCAGCTACCGACGTTGACCTACCACGAGGGGATTCCCGGCCACCATTGGCAGATTTCGATTTCGCAGGAAGCAGAAGGCTTGCCCTTCATCCGCAGCGCTTTGCTCGGTTTCAACGCTTACCAAGAGGGCTGGGGCCTCTACGCCGAACAACTCGCCGACGAGATGGGCATGTATGCAGGCAACGCGTTGGGCCGCGTTGGGTACCTCCAATCGGCGGCGTTCCGCGCCTCACGGCTTGTGGTTGATACCGGCATGCACTCGAAGCGCTGGAGTCGAGAGCAGGCGATCGATTCAATGTCCGCCGCCACAGGCGACCAGCGATCCTCTATCACTACTGAGATCGAACGCTATTCAGTGTGGCCTGGGCAGGCCTGCGGTTACATGGTTGGCCGCCAGGCTATTTTGCGCATGCGTGAACAAGCCCGCACCACGCTTGGCGACCGGTTTGACATCAAGGGCTTCCACGACACCGTGCTTACCAATGGCGCGACGCCTCTCTCGGTTACCGAGCAATTGGTGCAAGCGTGGACCGCGCGCACGAGCGGCGCGTCGTAGTTCACCTTTTCCCCCTCCCTCTTGAGGGGAGGGGGCACGGGGTGGGGTGAAGCGCAATGCTGCAAGGCTGAGCGCGCGCCTTTAGCTCATTGCAAGGTGAGAGCGAAATGACCGAGGCGAGTGTGGCCAGAAGCACTAAGGCCCCAAGCGCGCAGCCTCTGGCGGCGGGCGCGCGCCTTGCTGAGATCGACATGCTGCGCGGACTGGTGATCGTGATCATGGCGCTCGATCACGTCCGCGACTATTTCCACGCCGGCGCTTTTCGCTTCGATCCGCTGGACCCCGCTCAAACGACGCCTCTGCTCTACGCTACGCGTTGGATTACCCATCTCTGCGCGCCAACCTTTGTATTTCTGGCGGGCGTTTCCGCGTTCTTGCAAACGGCCAAGGGCAAGAGTGGGTCAGCCCTCGCCGGTTTCCTGCTGACGCGCGGGCTCTGGCTGATCGTGCTGGAACTCACCGTACTGAGCTTTGGCTGGTCATTCGGATTTCCGTATCCTCTGTTCCTTCAGGTGATCTGGGCGATTGGCTGGTCGATGGTGGCGCTGTCGGCGCTGGTCTTCTTGCCGCGCGTCGCCGTGCTCGCCGTCGGACTCATGATTGTGTGCGGCCACAACCTCTTGGACCCGCTCACGCCAGAACAATTCGGCGGCGGCGGCGTTTTTTGGACCTTGCTGCACGAAGGCGGGTTGGTGACGATCGGTGGTCAGCCGATCGGGTTGGCCGCGTACCCGATCTTGCCGTGGATCGGGGTCATGGCGGTTGGTTACGGCGCCGGGCCGCTCTTCCTCATGCCGGCGCAAGCACGCGACCGCAAGCTCATCGGCGTTGGTCTGGCGATGATCGCGCTCTTCCTGGTGCTGCGCGGCTTCAATCTTTACGGCAATCCCGAAACAGGCGAGCAATCGTGGAACGAGCAGCCAAACCTAGGCGCGCAGTTCATGTCTTTCTTCGATGTGCAAAAATATCCGCCCTCGCTGATGTTTTTGATGGTAACGCTCGGCATCTCGATGTTGCTGCTGGCGTTGTTGCGACGTCTGAAAGGCCCGGCGGCGCATATGCTTCTGGTGTTCGGCGCTGTGCCATTGTTTTTCTACGTGCTGCACATCTACCTGGCTCACGCCTTAGCGATCGCCGCAAACGCCGCAATGGGGCGCGACGCTAGCGGGATGTTCGGCTTCCTGGTGAACACCTTCACAGCGCCCGAACGGATGGAGGGGCTCGGCGTCTCTCTGCCTTGGGTGTACGTCGCTTGGCTAGTTGTGTTGGCGCTGCTCTATCCGCTTTGCCGCTATTGGGCCGCGCTAAAGCGCCGCCGGCGCGATTGGTGGTTATCGTACCTCTAAGCGCCTAGCCTCTGAGGGCTTAGGCAGCGCGCGCCTGCGCGCGCACGGATTGCGCAATCTCCCCGGCAAAACGCCTGAGCAATCTTGGACGATAACGCGCGTTCGCTGCCCAGCGCAGGCGCGCGGTTTCATGCACGTCGTCGAAATCCTCCGGCCCGCGCCGCCAGCAGCCGCCGGTGAGGTCAAGCAGCGAAACTCCTTTGCTCGATTTCAGCGGCGCCGAGATCGGGTCGATGTCGGCGAGGCAAGCGGAAAGCACCGAGCCAGGCTCGCGCGCGAAGGCAAGGTCGGCCTGCTCGGCGCCTTCAATCACCCACATCAGCGCGCAATTGGAAAGCCCGCGCGCTGGCCCCCCGCCAACCCCGCCATGATCGCCGGGAAACCATTGCTGCAACACGCGCGGCGCACGGCCAGGCCAATTGAAGTTATCGACATTGCTCCACAATGTCGGGGTGAACGCGGCCCGCTGCTCGTCAATGGCCACTGCGTGGCGCGCGAACTCGACCGAGCGCGAAAGATCGGTATCGTGAAACCGATAGCGACGGTTAAGCCCAACCGGAAACGGCAGCACGTGCGGGATGCCGAGCGATCCTACGGTGTCCCAAATGCCAAGATAGCGGATGCGCAAATCGACGGGCGGTGCGGTCAAAGGCGCGCTCAGTCGCGGCCAGGCGATGGCGTGCGCGGCGCGGAAGCGCGCGGTTTCGGGGCTGTCCTTGGCGACGCGTCGATTGCGGTAGAGCTCCAGCGCATCGTTGGCCTTGTCGGTATGTTCGCGGCGCAGAATTCCGCATTTGCGCAACAGGCCGGCAAGGGTACGCACGGTGTAGGCGCCGCGCGAGAAGCCGAACAGATAGATTTGATCGCCGGGCTCGTAATTGAGATTGAGAAACAAATAAGCGCCGAGCAAATGCTCATCGAGATCGGCGCCGGTCATGCCGTTCCACAAGCTCGACCGATTTAGCGCCGCGCCAACGCCGGGGGAATAATAAACGATCTGCGGGTTTCCCGCTCGGTCGCGAGGCGCGATCGAGCGTGCTGTCAGTGCGACGTTGGTTAGTGCGCCGCTGTACAGGCGCTGCCAAGTGCCGTCGCAGCAGATAACCAAGCGCTTCATGGCGCGAGCAGGAACACCGCTTCGTCGGCGAACCAATTGGCGCGCCAGCGTGACGTCGCGAACGGCGCGCCGGGGTGTCCGAGCGACAATGGTATGGCGCGCTCGATGGCGAGGTGCATACCCTGCGCCAGTTCAGCGAAATCCCGAACGCTGCACGGATGAATGTTATCGGTTTCGCACCAACGGGCTGAAAGCCCCGGCGGAGGCGAAACACGCCCTCGCGTGAGCAGGCCAAGACGCGCGCGCCAGTGGCCGTAATTGGCGAACGAGACGATAATCCGCGCGCCGATGCGCGCCGCTTGCTTCAGCACCGCCGCCGGTCGGCGCAGCGATTGGATGGTGTTGGCGAGGATGACCGTATCGAACGCGGCGTCTGGGAAATCAGCCAAGTCGCGCTCGGCATCACCCTGGACGGCCGTCAATCCCTTCACGACGCAAGTATTGACGTTGGTTTGATCGAGATCGAACCCGCGCCCACGAACGCCAAACTCCCTGGCCAGCAAGTTGAGCAGAGCGCCATCGCCGCAGCCGATATCGAGCACGCTCGCGCCGCGCCGGACCATGGTGGCGATGACCGCGTGGTCGGGACGCGCCGGCGACGGCGCTAATTCCAGCAAGTGCAGTGGCGCGGCGGCTCGTGCGTGCGACGTCATTCACCACCCCGCAGCGCCAACTCACGCGCGGCCGCGGCGGCGTCGATAAAGCCGGTCAGCGCCGCTTCGAATGTGGGTTCTTCGCTGAAGAATGCTGCGTGGCCTTTCTCGGTTTCGGTCTCCACATAGCAGGCCTCGGCGCCGGCGGCGATTAAGCCGCGCACAATTACACGCGCCTCGGACGGCGGATAGCGCCAGTCGCTGGAGGCTGCGAACACGCAAACGCGCGTCCCAACATCCTTGAACGCATTGCCTAATTGTCCGCCAAAATCGGCGGCGAGGTCGAAATGGTCGAGCGCGCGGGTCAGGTAGAGGAATGAATTGGCGTCGAAGCGATCGATGAAACCCGGCTCATCGAAGGCGGCTGGTGCGACCTTCCCGGCCCCAGATTGAATCCGCGCTACTTTACGCTCCAGCGTCGCGCGCTCATCGCCCGCGAGCTGGACGGCCAGGCGCGCCACCGCGAATCCTTTCACCGGCCGCACGCCGCACGCCAGATACTCGCCGCCGCGCCAATCTGGGTCGGCCATGATGGCTTGGCGCCCGAGTTCGTTGAACGCGATATTCTGGGCCGAGCGCCGAGCGGCGCAGGCGATCGCCGCGCACGCGAACACGCGTTTGGGATAGGCGCACGCCCATTGCAGCGCCTGCATGCCGCCGAACTCGGCGCCCGTCACTAGGAACAATCGCTGAATGCCGAGGGCTTCCACCAGCATCGCTTGGGCGCGCACGATGTCGGCGACGCTGACAGCGGGAAACTTCAAGCCATAGGGCAAGCCTTCCGGCCCGGTTGCGGTTGGCCCGCTCGTGCCCATACATCCGCCCAGCGCATTGGCGCAGATGACGAAGAAGCGGTTGGTGTCGATCGGCCGGCCGGGCCCAACGATCCGCGGCCACCAGGCCGGCCTGCCGCTGACGGGATTTGGACTGGCGACGAACTGGTCGCCGGTCAGCGGATGGCAAACCAGCACCGCGTTGGACTTGGCCGCGTTGAGCGCGCCGTAGGTCTCAAACGCCATGGTAAACGGCGACAACATCGCGCCACTGGAGAGTTGCAACGGCGTGCTTGCGTCGAAGGTCAGCGTACGTACGCCCCCCGCCGCCTGAATGCGGGCCGTGCTCCTGGCTGCGTGAATCATGTGCGCCTGTATAGACTGCGTCGCGCCAACCGCACCCCCCGCTGGAGAGAAACCACGCGCAGCAGGTTCACGCCTTGGCGGAAGGAGAAAAACCCCGATATGCTCCCGGCCCATGAGTGAAAGCGGCCCTCCGCCGGAAAATTCCGCCAGCGATTCGATTCGCCGTGAGGTGGATGGCATCGACCAGACGCTGCTCGCGCTGGTGGCGCAACGTTTACGGTTGGGCGAGGGCCTAGCCACCGCGCCGCGGTCAGGGCCTCCGATTGAGCCGGCAAACGAAATAAAACTGGTGCGGCGCTTGCTTTCGATCGCACCGCCGGGCGCCGAACCTGAACTGATTGTAGAGCTGTGGCGCGCGTTAATCGCCGCCGGTGTGCGCCGCCAGCGGGTGATTGATGTCGCTGTCGGCGGCGCGCGCAGCGATCCCTCGCGCTTGTTCGATATCGCGCGCCGCCATTTTGGCGCGCGCACCCGTATCGCCCATGTCGGCGATCCGCAAGTGGCGTTGGCGCGCGCCGCGGAACACCCGGAAACCTGCGTGGCGGTGACGCCATGGCCTTCAGCGCCAGGGGTGGGGTCGTGGTGGCCGGCGTTGTCGGAATCGCGGTTTCACAAATTACATCTCGTCGCCGGTCTGCCGCTTCTGGGCGTCGCCAGCGATACCCCGGAAGCCTGCGTGTTCTCCTGCGGATTGAACGAGGAGGCGGGCAAGGACGTGTCGCTGTTGCTGATCGACGATCCCCACCACCGCTTGCAGCGCGCGCTGAACGATGTCGGTTTAAACGGGCGCGAGGTGGCGCGGTCGGAGCCGCGCGCGCTCATTCGCGTGGAAGGGTTCCTCGCCGCCGACGATCCTCGCGCCAAGGCCATGGCCAGCATGGTCGAGCGCGTCCGCGTGCTGGGTTCTTACGCGCAAATCTGATTTTAGTACGCTGGCGGCAAGTTTCGCACCGGCAGGCCCTCAAGGCGCAGCACGCCATCGCGCGCTTCCGCATCGAGCGTGAGCCCGTCGCCGCTCAAGGCGTAGCCGGCCCCCAGCAGCGCCAACGCGCGGCGCGTGCTGGCGTCAACGTTTGGCCCGTTGGCGAGCGCGCTGAGGATTGGCCCGGGATGCTCGATTGGCAGCGTGAGGCTGCCCCGCAGCCGGTGCGCCGCATCGACGCCGCCAACGCCCGATCCGTTTGCTTGCAGCGGTCCCCAAGCGAGCGCGAGCGCCTCGAACCGCAACACGCCGCCGGCGTCGCGCCACGGCCCCAGCGCATCGCCCGGCGCACCCTGCAACAGGTCCGCGCCCTGGGTGACGACGATCGCCGCGCGCAGAGCGGCAACCTCCAAACCGAATTGCTCGAAGCTGCGCACCGGGCGCGGCAGATTCATCGCGGTTGCTTCAAAGGCAATTTGGTAATCGCCAGCCGCGCGCGGATCGGGGCGCACATTGACCACCAGTTTCTCGATCCTCAATACGCCTTCCTTGGATGGATCGTCGAGCGTCAGGCGATCCGCTTCCACGCCTGCCAGCACCAGCGTTCCGTCGCGCGACTCCAAACTGGCGATGAGGCCGTCAGCGTCGAGTACGCTTGCTTCGTCGTCGCCGCGCGTAATCTCGATCGGCGCTGCGGCCGCGAAAATTACGTGCGCCGGGTTGAGCAATTCAATGTTGAGATCGGCGCGGTCGGTGCGCGCGCGCCAGCCACCGCGCGCGGGCGCGTAGGAAAGATCGAGGATTTCTAGCCGCATCAGCACCGGGAAACCGCGCCGCGTCACGCGTGCGAAAGCGGCCTGCGCGCCGCTTTGGGTCTGCTCCGCCGCCCAATTGCGCAAGCGTTGCTCGGCTTGCCCGGCGACAAGGTGCCAATAGCCCACCCAGGCGAGCACCAGCACGATGAACGCCGACCACGGAACGATCAGCCAGAGGCGGCGCGGCGCGCTCACGCCGCCACGCGGCGCAGGTGCGGCGGCAATAAAGCCTGACTTTCGCTTTCGATGCGGGTTTCCAGCTCACGCATGAAATCGTCGCGGGAAAGGCCGGCGGGAATGGCCGGGAGAAACTTGAGCGTCACTGTGCCCGGGCTGCGCATGATCCCGCTGGGCCGCCACACCATTCCGGTGTTGAGCGCGATCGGCGTGCAAGGCAGTCCGAAATCACGGTACATCGCCGCGACGCCGGGCTTGTAATCGGTCGGAGCGCCCAATTCCTGGCGAGTGCCTTCGGGAAAGATCACGATCTGGCGGCCCTTGGCGATCACCTGCCGCGAGGCGCGCAACATGTCTTTCAGCGCCTTCGCATGCGCGCCGCGGTCCACCGGGATCATGCGCTTCATGTAGAAGCCGAAGATCGGCATCTTGGTCAGTTCTTGTTTTACGATGAAGGTCGGCTCGGACACGAACAGCACCGGCAGCAGGGTGTCGAGCGTGGCCTGATGCTTCGCCGCCAGCAGTGCGGGCCCTTTGGGCACGTGCTCCAAGCCTTCGAACTTTACCTGGATGCCGCAAATCCAGCGCAGGCCAAACAGGGTGGTTTTGCTCCAGCCACGCATGGAGTGCCAAATGTATTTGTCGTTGAGCAGTGTGAGCGGCGCGTAGAGGAGGCCGAAGAAAGCCATCGCGCTATAAAACCAGATCACGAACAGAACGGACGTCAGCATCCTCATGAATCGGCATTCTCGTCCGGCGTCTTGGCTTTCTCGCGGCCAATGCCGATCAGCGCTTCGCGCCCGCGGATGGTGAGGTATTTCACATACTCGGCGCCCAATCGGCCCGCCGCGCCAAGGTCGCTGCGCCAGACTTCCGGGTCGGTGTAGCGCGTGCGAACGGGATAGCGGTGAATTTGCGCTTCCGGCATCGCCAGCGACAATTCGGCGTAGGAGCGCGGCATGTGATAATCGTCGGTCACTAGGATCAATCGGTGAAAATTGTGCGCGCGCGCCCAAGCCGCCGTTTCGGCCGCGTTGCCAAGCGTGTCTTCAGCCGCGCGCCCCAGATCGACGCAACATTGCGCCAACGCCGGATCAACGTGCAACAGCGTGAACAATTCCTGGTCGGTGACGATGCGGTTGACGCCGGAGATCAGCAACCGCTCGCCGCGTTGTTGTTCCAGCAATTCGACGCCGGTTGAAAGGCGCTCGAGTGAACCGCCCGTGAGCGCGACGATGGCCTGCGATTGCGGTGGCGGCGAGGCTTGTTCAGGCGCGCGCACCTGCGCGGCGAAATTCCAAAATCCACCGATGAACACAAGCACGCCCAGTATCAGCGCCAGCGTCAAGATACTGCGCATGCCGCTCACGCTATTCTCGCGGCTTGAGCATAGAACAGTCCTGCGGCGGCGCGCGCGCCAGTTCCCGCAGCGAGCGCCGCGGCCAAAGGCGCCGCGATCAAGGGCGCGATGTCGACAGGTCGAATCAGATCCTGGATCATGTCCAAGCCTAAGCCTGGGATCAGGAAAAGCAGCAGGCCAGCCGCCGTCAGCGCGGCCAGCAGAGCGCCAACCGCCCCGGCATAAAGCCCGATCAGTGCCGCTTCGTCGCCAATGCGGCCGGCGGCTTGACCGCGCGTGGCGCCCAGATCGGCCATCACCGTCACCATTTCGCGGCGCCGGGCGGCGAGGCTGCGCGCGGCCAGTGAAACGATCAGCGCCATCACGGCCGCGAACGCCGCCGCGCCCCAGGTCGCCGCTTGCGTGACGCGCCGCGCCACGCTTGCGCCTGCGCCGCCTGGTGCGCCAACAATCTCAGCGGTCACCCCGCCTTGCGCCAAGGCGGCCACCAATTCAGCGCTAATATCGACATGGGCCGGCGCGGGCGCGAGTTCGATTTCGATCAGGCGCAGCGGCGGCAAATCCTCCGGTCGCACCTCGCGCCCACCCCATTGACCGAGCAGCGCCGCAGCGCGGGCCGCGCTCATTGGCGCAGCGCGGGTGACATAGCGGGAGCCGGTTAGCGCCGATTCAGCCGAAGCGAGCCCGGCAGGCCCTTCCGGCGCCAGCACCCGGACAATGGCATAGTCCTGCCGTTGCTGCTCGTAAAAGCCGGCAACCCTGTCGACTGCGCGCGCGCCGAGACCCGCCGCTGTGGCCGCGAAAACCGCAAAGGCGAGGGTCCAGAACAGCGACCGCTCGATGCCGGAGAGTGCGTTGGCCATCAGATCGCCTCGTAATCGGGCGCGTGATCGGGAACGCTCACAGCCGATAGCCGGCCACGCTCAAGGCGCCAACTTGAGGTTGGCGCGACGTCCGCCAGAGTGTCGTCCTGGCTGGTAATGACAATCGCCGCGCCCACCCGGCGCATTTCCGCCAGCAGTCGCACCACGCGCCGCCCATCCGCCGGCGACATGCCCGCTGTCGGGTCGTCGGCCAACACAAGGTCGGGCTTGCCCGCGAGGGCACGGGCGATGGCGGCGCGCCGCCGTTGGGCGCCGGAAAGCCGTTCGGCGGGCATGTCAGCGGCCGCGCCGAGGCCGACGAAATCCACAAGTTCGCGCACATCTTCGGCGTACTCGCGCGGACGCCGACCCATCAGCCGCAGCGGCAGGGCGATGTTTTCGAACGCCGTCATATTTTCCACAAAGGTCGGGTTTTCAGCGATGTAGCCGATGCCGCGCTTCAGCCGTGCGCGTAATTTTCCCGGCAGGCGAACCGCGTCAGCACCCAAGATTATGGCGCGTCCGGCGGTCGGGGGCAGCGCCAGGCGCAAAACCTGTATTAAGGTTGTCTTGCCGGCGGCGGCCGGGCCTGTCACCAAGGCGACCTCGCCGGCGTTAACTTCGAATTCAATTCCTCTCAACACATCGCCGTTACGATAACCCGAATCGACCTGAGAAAGGCGCACGAGGACGCCCCGCTCGAACATCTCGACATCACTCCTGTTCGGACGGGCCATGTGTAGACAACCGTAATAGAATCAATGCACGGGAGACAATCAGTCGTGGCTTTGAATGTTTTGTTACCATGATCCTCACCTGTACGTCATGTTCTACGCGCTATTACGCTGATGACGCCTCGATAGGGCCGTCTGGGCGGACGGTGCGGTGTGCTGCTTGCGGGTTCTCCTGGTTCGCCGAAGCTCAGCTGGAGCTCCGGGAGAAGGCGGTGGGCGACGATTTCCAAGTCGAAACGCGGTCCAAGCCCGAACCTCTAACCCGTGAACGTGTCGAAAGATTGCGCCGGGCGGCCGAACAGCCGGGTCCGGCGCCATCCGCCGCGGCCAAATTTCGTGCTCAGCAGGCCGACCGGATGCGCCGAGAGCGCAATCGCGCGGCGGTTGTGGCCTGGGGGGCGACGGGCGCAGCTCTGGCTGCTTCCGCTTCCGGCATGGTGCTTTTCCGTCAGGACGTGGCCGAGCTGTGGCCGCGTTCGGCCAGCGCCTTTGCGGCGCTCGGCCTCGATGTGAACGTCTACGGACTCGAGTTCTATGACCTTGCCGTCGAACGTGCGTTCGATGGGCCGACCCCGATCCTGCTGGTCTCCGGCGAGGTCCGCAATATTGGCCGCGATGACAAAGTGCTGCCGCCAGTGCGCATTTCGCTGCGGGACGCGCGCTCTCACGAGATTTTCGAACTGGTCTCCGAGATCGGCGAAGCGCCGCTTGCAGCCGGCGCCGCCACGCCATTTCAAGTCCGGGTCGAGAATCCGCCGGTCGATGCCGTCGATCTCGAGGCGACGTTCGCAAGTTTCGCCGAATTGAATGCCGCCGACGGCGCCGCACAACATGTGTCGCCGATCGCGTCAGAGGCGCAGGAAGAGCCGCTTGAGCTCACGCAGCCCGCTGAAGAGCATGACGGCGTCGCGGTCAATGGCCCACTCGCTTATGAGAGCGAGCTTGGCCCGGTTGATGGCCTTGCGCCGCGTTTCTCGGCCGAAGGGCATGGCTGAGGCGCACTTGCGCGTTCTGCTGTCGGAATCAGAAATTGCGGTACGGGTGGCTATGCTCGCGCAAACGCTTGCGGCGGAGGTCGATGAGGGCTGGACCGTCGTCGCGCTGCTGCAGGGCGCCATTCCGTTCGCCGCTGATTTGATGCGCGCGCTGGCGCGGCGCGGGCGCCATCCGATCGCCGATTCACTCTGGTTTGAGAGCTACCGCGACGCCCGCGAAAGCTCGGGCAAGGTGGTTGTTCGCGCGGATATTTCGCGCGCCATCGAGGGGCGCCCCA
>JANNFH010000146.1:0-21553 GCA_031379565.1 Alphaproteobacteria bacterium | reverse complement strand
TTCATGGACGAGCCGACCGGCCTTGCTGCGTGTTACAAAGCCTTCGGCCCCGATTGCCTTTATTGGTCGACCGACTTCCCGCACCCCGCGACCTGCTGGCCCAATTCGCAGGCGCAAGTGAAGTCACAGTTCGCCAAGGCGGGCATTCCGGAAGCCGACAAGCGCAAGATCGTTTATGACAACGCGTTGGCCACGTTCGGTTTGAAACAATAGCCGGCTTGGCGGCAGGGAGATTTGGATGGCGGGCGTACTAGAGGGCGTTCGCGTGCTTGACCTCAGCTGGGGCGTGGCTGGCCCAATGACCGCCATGCTGCTCGGCGATCAAGGCGCTGACGTCGTAAAAATAGAACCACCTGGCGGCGATCCCTTCCGTGGTCAATTGGGCTACAAAGTCTGGCAGCGCGGCAAGCGCAGCGCCGTGCTGGATCTAAAGGCGAAGGCTGACAAGGACGCGTTTCTCGCGCTCGCTGCCCATGCCGATGTGCTGGTCGAAAGTTTTGTGCCGGGCGCCGCCGCAAGGCTGGGCATCGACTTCGCAACGCTGTCCAAGCTCAACCCGCGCCTGATCTATGTCTCGATCACCGCTTATGGGCGCGACAACAAGCACTCGCACCGGCCCGGCTACGACGCGCTGGTTTCCGCGCGCACCGGCCTGCAATGGGAACAGCGTGGCTGGCCGGAGGGCGCGGTCAACCACATGATTGGGCGCGAAGATCCGTTTCCCGATCTCGAAATTCCCTATGAATGGGTGCAAGGGCCGCCGCGCGAAGGGCCGCTGTTCTCGGCGTCGCATTGGCCGAGTCTGGGCGCGTTCTTCGCCGCCTCGACGGGCGTGTCCGCGGCGCTGCGTGCGCGGGAGATCACCGGCAAGGGCCAATGGGTCGAAACCTCGATGATGCAGGGCGCATTCGTGTGCGCCGCTGGCATTCTCCAACGCATGGAGAATCCCGACGCAGAGGGCTTTAACACCTGGATTCTCGGCTCCAAATCCCCCAAAGGCCATTTCGAATGCGCCGATGGCCGTTGGGTGCACAATTGGGTGCCCAATCCACGCTTTATCTTGCAGGCCACCCAAGGCGACAGCTTGAACGCGACGCCGGATTTGACAGTGCAGAACGATCCCGATCGCTTCGGTATTGGCCCGGAAGAGATTTTGGTGATGGCCCATTATCAACCCATCTTGGCCGAGGCGGTGAAAAAATTTGCCGCCAAGGATTGGGTCGATGCCTCCGCGATCGCCGAGATGACCATGCAGGAATGCCGCTCGGTGGAGGAATCGCTGGCCGATCCGTTGCTGATGGCGGATGGCTGCGTCACCGAGATCGAAGACCCAGACCTCGGAAGAATCCGCCAGGTCGGCATTACTTATCGCCTGTCCAAGAATCCCTCCCGCCCAGCCAAACCTGCGCCGCGCTTAGGCGCGCACACCGCCGAAGTGAAGGCAGAAGCCGCTCGGCTCTCCAGCGGGCCCGCGCCGAAGGCGAAGGCTGGAAAGCCCTTGAAAGCGCCGCTCGACGGCGTGCGCGTGCTCGATCTCGGCTTGGCGATCGCTGGGCCGTACGGCGCGCAAATTCTTTCCGACCTCGGTGCCGAAGTGATCAAAATCAACGCGCTCTATGACACGTACTGGCACCGCACTCATATCGCCTACATCGCCAATCGCGGCAAACGCAGCATCGCGCTCAATTTGAAGGATCCGCGCGCGATGGCGGTGCTGTTGGATTTGGTCAAGACCGCCGACGTCGTGCACCACAATATGCGCTATGACGCGGCTGAGCGGCTCAAGATCGATTATGAAAGCCTCAAGCAGCTTAATCCAAAGCTGATCTATTGCCACACCCGCGGTTTCGAGAAGGGCGTGCGTGAGCGCCTGCCCGGCAACGACCAAACCGGCGCCTGCCTGGCCGGTGTGCAACACGAAGACGGCGCCATGGCCAATGGCGGCAAGCCGCTGTGGTCGTTGACCTCGCTGGGCGACACCGGCAACGGCTTCCTTTCCGCCGTCGGTGTGATCCAGGCTTTGTATCATCGCGACCGCACCGGCGAGGGGCAGTTCGTCGACACCTCCATCATCAACGCTTGCCTACTCAATTCCTCTCACGCTGTGGCGACGCCCGAGGGCGCCGGCTTCGATCGTCCACGCCTCGACAAGATGCATCTCGGCTTCAATGCGGGCTGTAGGCTTTATCAAGCCAAAGATGGCGGCTGGTTGTGCGTGGTCGCCTCAACCGAGGCCCATTGGGACGCGCTCTTCACCGTGCTTGGCGCGCCGGAATTGGCCGCGACCTATCCCGACGGGGCCGCGCGCGCCGCCAATGACGCGGCGCTGGGTGAAAAGATCGCGGCGTTAATGGCGGCCAAGCCGGCGCAGCATTGGCAGGCCGCCTTCGATGCAGCGGGCGTGCCGGCGGAGATTTCCTCGCCGACCTTCACCCGCGAAGTGTTCGACGATCCCGAGCTCAAGGCGCGCCAATGGACGACGAGCTACCAGCATGTCTCGGTGGGCAAACTTGAACAAATCGGCCTGGCGTTTTCGCTCTCCGATACGCCCGGCGTAATCCAAGGGCCGCCGCTAATGGTGGGCGATCAAACCGAGGCCATTCTGCGTGAGCTCGGTCGCAGCCAGGCGGAGATCGACGAATTGGCAGCCAGCCGCGCGGTGGCGGTTTGGCCGCCCCGGTCAGGCCAAGCCGAAGTGCGCAGCCCGTGGGATTCAGGCCCCGCGAAGGCGAAGGAAAACTGAGATGGACGACCAAGCTTCGCTTTCGCCTGGCGTCGCGACGCGGCCCGATCCAATCGTCACCATCGATTCGAAACTGTTCTGGGAAGGCGCCAATCGCGGAGAGCTGATTATTCAGCAATGCGCCCAGTGCGAGAGGCTGCACCATCCCCCAAGGCCGATGTGCCCCAAATGCCATGCCGTAACCATGCGCGGCGTGAAAATGAGCGGCGAGGGTGTCGTCTATAGCTGGTGCGTCCCCGTGCACCCGGCCGCGTTTGGTTTCCCCACGCCGCCCATCGTGGCCCTCATTGATCTGGTGGAGGGCCCACGTTTGCTCTCGAATGTAATCGGCGTCGATCCGCAGAAAATGAGTAATGGATTGAAAGTGGAGGTCGAGTTCGCGCCCACGGCGGGCGGTCACCAAGTCCCGGTGTTTCGGGTTAAGGCGATGGCGCGCTGAGATGGCCAATCGCAACAAGGACGCCGTCATCGTCGGCATCGGGCAAACCGAATTCTCCAAGAATTCCGGCCGCAGCGAACTGCAATTGGCCGCCGAGGCCTCGCTTGCCGCGTTGAACGACGCCGGCATTGCGCCCGGCGATGTCGATGGCATGATCACGTACACCATCGATAATTCCGATGAAGTGGGCCTGTGCCGCTGTCTCGGCGTAAAGGATCTGAAATTCGTCAACCGTGTGCCGCAGGGCGGCGCGGGTTCCGTGGTCACGGTGTTTCAGGCCATGGCGGCGGTGAAATCGGGCGTCGCCGACACGGTGCTGATTTGGCGTGCGATGAACGAGCGCTCGCAATATCGCTTCGGCCAGCCGGTGGCGCCCGGCCGCCTGCCGGCGGGCGGCGGCTCAACCTTCATGGAATGGGCGATGCCGTTTGGCGCGCAAAGCCCAGGCGCCTGGGAATCGCTGACGGCGCAGGCCTACATGAACAAGTTTGGCGTCACCAACGCAGATTTCGGCATGGTTTCGGTGCTGCTGCGCAAGCATGCAGCGACAAACCCCGCCGCCTGGTTCTACCAAAAGCCGATCACGATTGACGATCACCAGGCCTCGCGCTGGATTTCAGCACCCGCTTTGCGCCTGCTCGATTGTTGCCAGGAAAGCGATGGCGGCGTGGCGATCGTGGTGACGCGCCTCGATCGCGCGCGCGATCTGAAGCAGAAGCCGGTGAAAATCCACGGCGCCGTGCACACGTTGTTGCCCGAAAATGAAATCATCACCAACTACTATCATTCGCGGGATTTGAGCCGTTCGCGGATGTCGGAGAATGTCGCCAAGCGGCTGAGAAAAGTGGCCAAGATCGCTCCTTCTGAAACGCAAGTGGCGATGATCTACGATAATTTCACGCCACAGATATTCTTGCAGCTTGAGGGCTTCGGCTATTGCAAGCGTGGCGAGGCCAAAGACTACATCGCCGACGGCAACCTTGAGCTTAGCGGCAAGAGCCCTCTCAGCCCCAATGGCGGCCATATTGGCGAAGGCTACATTCATGGCATGAATTTGATTTCCGAGGGCGTGCGCCAGGCGCGCGGCACGGCGGTCAATCAGGTTGCCAATGTCGAAACCGTGTTTCTTGGTTCAGGCGTTGCGGGCGCCATTATCGGCGCATGCTGAGCGCCGCGGGACACGGGGCGACGTTCAGTGCAAGCCTTCGTGTTCCCATTGGCGAGCCCTTACCTGGGGAAGGTCCGCTTGAAATTGCCGCAGACGTGTTTTGGCCCGAACCAGGCAGGCTGCGCGCGCCCGCATGCGTGATGTTCTGCCTGCCCGGCGGGGGCGTCTCGAAAGGCTATTTCGATCTAGGCCAGCCCGGCGAGGGCATGAGCTTCGCCGCCGCGATGGTGGCGCGCGGCTTCGTAATCGTTGCCATCGATCATATAGGCGTCGGCGAGAGCTCTCGTCCTCGCGATGGCTTCGCGCTGACATCCGAAATCGTCGCGCGCTGCAACGCTACGGCGATGGAGCGCCTCTCAAGCGATCTGCGCGCCGGAATGCTAGATCGGCGCCTTCCCGCATTGCCGGACTTTATCAGCCTTGGAATAGGCCATTCGATGGGCGCGATGCTCTTGATCCTGCAGCAAGTGGCGCGACGCGATTTTGCGGCGCTGATGCTGTTCGGCTTCGGCGCCTCTGGACTGCCGTCGGTGCTGACGGAAGAAGAGCGCGCCATGCTGGAGCGCCCTGACCGCGGGCTGAGCGAGCTGCCGCGCTTGGCCCGGGAACGCTTTCAGGGCGAGGCCTACCCGCCGATCGCCCGCAGCGAGGGGAGGTCGCGTTCTTCGCTTGCTTTGCGCGCCGTGCAGGACCGGGTGTTGGCGGTTGCGGCGACGCATTCGATGATGCCGGGAAATATCAAGGAAGAGATTGCCCGTATCGACGTGCCGGTGCTGCTCGCCGTGGGCGACAAGGACATGGTCGGCCCGCCTTTGCTCTTGCCGGCGAGTTACGACGCCTGTTCCGATATTGCCTTGATCATCGTAGAGCAATGCGGTCATCACCAATTCGTGGCCAAATCGGCGCCGCGCTTGCTGGCGCGAGCGGCGGATTGGGCCAATAGCGTGGCGAGTTGAACGAGGGTTGAGAATGGGCAAGGTCTACAAAGCCGGAACGCGGCTCAAGAGCGCGGTGTGCGAAACCCAAATCATGGTGCTGCGCGCGCCAACGTCGGAGCTCGACCTGCGTTGCGGCGGGGCCGAGATGCTGGCGATGGATGCGCCGACCCCCGTTGGCGCGGTGCTCGATGCGGCATTCGCCGCCGGTGCGTTGACCGGCAAACGCTATGTCGATGCCGCCGAATCCATGGAATTTCTCTGCACCAAGGGCGGCGCTGGCGGCTTGTGTCTGGGCGCAATGGCGCTTGAAATCAAGCAAGCCAAAGCCCTTCCCTCGTCGGACTGAGCATGAATATCGCGATGCTTCTCGAAATGGCGGCGGATGCGTTCCCCGGCCGCATCGCTATGTCTTGCGGCGGTGCAGATGTGAGCTTCGCGGAATTGCAGGTGGCGGCCCGCGGCGCCGCCAGCCTCATTCTCGGCGCCAAGGTTGGCCACGTTGTGTATCTCGACGTAAGTGGTCTTTCAGCGCCCGTCGCCTTGTTTGGCGCGGCGCTAGCGGGTGTGCCTTACGTGCCGCTCAATTATCGCCTAACCAAGCTGGAATTGGACGAGCTGCTGGCGCGCGTAAGTCCGGCGCTGCTAATCGGCGGGGCAAGTTTTGTTGAGGGCTTGACGATACCGGCTGGGGTATCGGTTGTGGAAACGGCCGCCTTCATGAGAAAGGCGCACAAGGCGATAATTGAGCCGGCCAATCTTGAGATTGAAGCTTCCGCAGTCGCGGTGCAGCTCTTCACCAGCGGCACGACGGGAAGGCCAAAGGCGGCGCTGCTCCGCCACGAACATTTTTCGGCCTACATCCTAAGCACGGTCGAATTCGGCAGCGCTGAGGAAGGTGATTCCTCGATCCTCACTGTGCCGCCTTATCATATCGCCGGCATCGTCGCCCTGCTCAGCACCGCTTATGCAGGGCGGCGCACCATCCAATTGCCGAATTTCGACGCCGCGGAATGGTTGCGGTTGGTGCGCGCGCACAATGTGACAAACGCTTTCCTTGTGCCGACCATGCTCGGGCGCATCCTCTCGCATCTGGAGTCCGCTGGCGCTGGCGCCGAAATCCCCTCGTTGCGGGCGATTGCCTATGGCGGAGGCAAAATGCCGGTATCGACCATTGTTCGCGCGATGGCGATGTTTCCGGATGTCGCCTTCGTCAACGCCTATGGCCTAACCGAGACCAGTTCGACGATCTGCCTATTGAGTGCGGAGGATCATCGCCTCGCTGCTTCATCAAGTGAGCCAGGCGTTCGCGCGCGTTTATCGTCGGTTGGACGGCCTCTGCCCTCGGTGGAGTTGGAAATTCGCGACGAGACGGGCGCCTTGTGCTCAGCGGGCGAAGCGGGCGCTGTTTATGTGCGCGGCGCCCAGGTGTCGGGTGAGTATGTTGGCGTTGGCAGCCTGCTCGATGCGAAAGGTTGGTTTCCGACCCGCGACCGCGGCTGGCTCGATGCAGAAGGCTACCTCTTCCTCGACGGGCGCGCTGACGATGTCATCGTGCGCGGTGGAGAAAACATCTCTCCCGGCGAAATCGAAGATGTGCTGCTGGAACATCCCGCCGTCGCCGATGCCGCAATTGTTTCCACACCGGACGAGCAATGGGGCGAGGCCATCGCTGCGGCGATCGTCTTGCACAACGGTGCACTTGCTTCGGTTGAGGAATTGCAGGTCTGGGTCAGGGCGCGCCTTCGTTCCTCGCGCGTTCCGCAGATTGTGGAATTTTGGCCGGAACTTCCTTACAATGAGACAGGAAAAGTGCTCCGGCGCGCGATCCGGCAACATTTTACGGAGCGCCATGGTCCCGGCCAATGAAACAACCTGCGCCGTGGACGACGCCGCCGATGCGGCCGAACGGTATCGCGCGCTACTGAAACGTGATCTCGGTGCTCTCGCCCCAGCGCGCGGCGCAGCCGGCCCTCATCCCGCTTTGAGTTGGCGTCGGAGCCGCCTCGACCAGGTCACCGGAACGCGCGATGGCCCGCCGCTAATGGCGCCGGCGGCGCTTACGGCGTGCGCCGACGGCGCGCTCGCGGCGCTCAGCGATATCGCGCCCGCTGATGCGTTGCGCTCTTGGAATGGCGCGGCGCTGTTGGGAGAACGCGCGCTTCTGTTAAATCTCGAGCGCGGCGGACAAATAGCGCCAGGCGGAACGTGCCGGCTTTTGCCAGCTTTGGATGGCTGGCTCGCCGTCAATCTGGCGCGCGAAGATGATTGGCAGGCATTAGATGCGTGGTTTGGCGTTGAGGTCGCGCGCGACTGGGCCGCAGTCGCAAGCGGGGTGCGGGCGCGGTCGGTTCGGGGATTGATCGAAACTGGGCGCTTGATCGGCCTCGCCGTAGCCCAACACCAACCGGAGCGCGCCCACCCATGGCTTACGCGCAAACGCTGCGGGCTGGCCGCGCCGCGCGGGCCGGAGGCGCGACCGCTTGTGCTCGATCTCTCAAGTCTGTGGGCGGGGCCGCTTTGCGCCAGCGTGCTGGCCGCGCTGGGAGCGCGCGTTATCAAGGTGGAATCCACGGCGCGCCCGGACGGCGCGCGCGGTGGTGAGCTATTATTTTACGATCTCCTCAATTGGCAAAAGCAGAGCGTCGCACTCGACTTGCACACACCCTCTGGCGTCGCGACTCTGCGGGCGCTGATCGGCCGGGCCGACATTGTCATCGAAAGCGCGCGCCCCAGAGGGCTGGCCCAACTGGGAATCCTTGCTGACGCCTGCGTCGCCGCCAACGAAGGCCTGACCTGGGTGAGCATCACCGGCCACGGGCGCGAGATCCCGCAGGGCGACTGGGTAGGCTTTGGCGATGATTGCGCGGTTGCGGCGGGACTGTCCTGGCGCATGCAGCAGGCGCATGGCGCGCCGATGTTTTGCGGCGACGCCATCGCCGATCCATTGACCGGGCTTCACGCGGCGCTAGCGGCATGGGCGAGTTGGTGCGGCGGCGGCGGTGAGATCGTCGCGCTCAGCCTAGCGGACGTGACAGCCTATGGGCTCACTGCCGACCCGGTAGCCGCCATGGCCGCGCGCACCCGCGCCTGGGCGGCGATCGCCGATGCCGATACGCACGAGCTTTACCCTCTCCGGCGCGCGCCCCGATCGGCGCCAGGTCTCGGCGCCGATACTGCAAGGGTTCTGGCGGACTTGCCGTGCTGATCGCCGACGCTGAGCTTGATGGTGCGCGCATCGATTTGCGCATCGAGAGCGGACGCATCTGCGCCATGGCGCCGCTTCTGGCGCCGACGCCGGGCGAGCGAATTGCCGACGCGCGCGGTGGCATGGTCCTGCCTGGCCTGCACGATCATCACATCCACCTCTTCGGCTTGGCCGCGGCCCTCTCCTCGGTCAGCTGCGGACCGCTTGAGGTTGGGGACACGGCGGATTTGGCGGCGCGCATGGCCCAAGCAGGCGGCGAGGGATGGCTGCGCGGGATCGGCTATCACGAGAGCATTGCCGGCGAAATCGACCGTGCATGGCTTGATCGTCACGGCCCAGCGCGCCCGATCCGGCTTCAGCATCGCAGCGGCCGGCTCTGGATTTTCAATTCTCGTGCTTTGGAAGCGCTAACGGCGTTTGATACCGATCTGGCGCCGCTAGAGCGGGTCGATGGGCGATTGACCGGGCGCCTCTATGATGGCGATGTGTGGCTGCGCGCGTGTCTGCGCGCGAAGCCGCCAGACCTCGCCCCCGTTAGCGCGCAGCTGGCCATGTACGGAATCACGAGTGTGACGGATGCTTCCTACACCAACGACGCTGCCGCCTTCGCAACGCTGTGTTCCGCCGCCGACGGCGCGTTGACGCAAAGTCTGGTGGTGATGGGTGATCTCTCGCTCTCCTCCGTCGCGGGCAATGCCGGTTGCGATGTAGGCGCCTACAAAATTCATCTGCACGACGGTGGTTATCCCGACCCAGACGCATGCGTTGCCGCGATCGCAGCGGCGCACGAGGCTGGTCGCGGCGCGGCGTTTCATTGTGTGACCGAGGCGGACCTTGCCTTTGCCTTGGCCTGCATCGAGGCGGCGGGCGCCTCAGGCGCCGACCGCATCGAGCATGCCGCGTTGGCGACGCCCGATCAGGTAAGGTGGCTCGCCGACCTGGGTGCGTGCGTGGTCACGCAGCCGCATTTCATAGCGGAACGTGGCGATGCGTATCGACGCGGCACGCCAATCGAGAAGCAAGACTGGCTCTATCGGGCGCGCGCGTTTCTGGAGGCAGGGGCCCCGCTCGCATTCGGCAGCGATGCGCCCTATGGCGGCGCCAATCCGTGGACGTCGATGCAAGCGGCGATCACCCGGGCTACGCCGTCCGGCGTTGTTCTTGGCGCCGATGAACGGCTCAGCCCCGAACAAGCGCTCTGCGCGTATCTCTCGCCGCTCGACGATCCCGGCGGGCCGCCGCGGCGCATCGCCATCGGGGCAATCGCGGATGTGTGCGTGCTCGATCGACCCTGGCGCGCTGCGCGCGAAGACTTGGCGTCGGTGAAGGTTGTTCTGACGTTGAAAGGCGGCGCGCCGATTCATGGTTCGATAGCGTCGATCAAGCCCCAGGCGAGCGCCGTGGCCGCGGAAATACGCCGGCCGGAGAGCGCCAAATAAGCCGTGCGTTGGCGGCCGATGCGGCGTGGAAGGCTGACGCATCCGCCGGCGCCAGGGATCAATCCCATGGAAATTTCCGGCAATTGAAAAAACGCGTCCGAGCGCGCCGTGACGCGCTTTGCGAAGGCTGGCAGCTCGACGCCCGCGCCGATGCAGGCCCCATGCACGCGGACGTGCATGCGATCGGCGCAGCCAAGCATCCGGCGCGCGGGCAGGCGCACGCTGCGCACCGCGTGCGCGGTGGCCGGATCGGGCGCCAGGCCGAATTCAGCCAAGTCGCCACCGATGCTGAAACAGCGTCCTGCCCCGCGAAGGTCGATCTCGTTGATGCTCTCGTCGAGGGCGGCAAAGTCGAACGCTTCAACCAGGGCGTCACGCATTTCCACCGAAATGGCGTTGCGATTGCCGGGCCGGTTGAGCGTCAAGAGCAGCCGCGCACCCTCGCGCTCGATCAGCAATGGAGGGCCGAGTTCCGAAGCAACGGCTGGCTCCGGCTGCCGGGCGCTGCGCCATGCAAGGTGCTCAGGCCCAAATTGCAGCGCGGCGTAAGCAAGCGATTCCATCGTCAAGGCCGCCTCAAGCGCAACGTGTTCGGTGTCGCGCAGCGTCTGCACCAAGACCAGCGCCGCGATCGGCGTGCGGACAATTGCCGCGGCGACGCCTTCGGCGCTGCCTCGGTCCGGCATCACGAGATCGCACAATGGCGCGAGCGGGTGGGTTTCGGCGCCAATACCGATCACCACGCAAGCAGGCGCGCGTGCGCCGGGAATGTGTGTCGGGAGCGTTGGCGGTGCGTCGCGGCTGAGATCGACAAGGATAAGCGGCGTGGCCCAAGGCGCAAAGCGTTCCAAATTGGCGTCGGTCTCGGCTAAGCCCTCCAGCGCTTCCGGAGCAATCATCGCGGGATCGGGCGGCGCCATCCCCCCTCGCTCAGCGGACGATGGCCGGATGGGCGACGCGCGGCGCGCCCAACATTTCGCGATAGGATGGCGGCGCCCGCCCGCCGTCCTCGGTGATGCCGTAACCCAGCGCCAACTCAGCGCCGATCAGTGTTTGGCCGGACAAATCCATCAATTTGGGGTCGTCATAGAGCGCGGCGATCAGGCGCCCGGTGAATTCCGGCGTCTCGGCCTGAGCGAGAAAGCCCTCGTACTGATCCGGGCGCTCCGCCAGCGCGCGCTTGGTGCGCTCGGTGATGAGCGGACCCATCCAAAGCGAAACGGCGGCGACGCCGTGTTCTTTGAGGTCAACCGCCATATCCGCTGCGAATTTGTCGACGCCGGCTTTCTGCGCGCCATAGGCCGG
This sequence comes from Alphaproteobacteria bacterium, assembly GCA_031379565.1. GTDB lineage: Bacteria > Pseudomonadota > Alphaproteobacteria > Caulobacterales > Aquidulcibacteraceae > Vitreimonas. Next base: position 10,316 of record JANNFH010000146.1, on the reverse strand, counting down.
CCCATGCATGTAGCAGACCGATCCGAATGATGAGGTAAAGGCAATCAAGCCCTTCTTCTCACGCACCATGATCGGGGCGGCATAATAGCTGGCGATATAATGGCAGCGCAGGCCAAGCGTGAGAATGTCGGCCAGATCGACCGATTTCTCCCAGAATCCGCCCGGCCGAATGAGGTCGTCATGAATGATTGCGACGTTGTTGACCAGGATGTCGAGACGGCCTTGTTCGCGCTCGACCTGAGCGATCAGAGCGGCGATGGCCTCATCGCTGGAATGGTCCATCTGCACCGCGATGCCCTCGCCGCCCGCAGCGGTAACTGCTTCGGCGGTCTCGTGTATCGTGCCCGGCAGCGGCGCGCTTCCTGGAATCACCGTGCGTCCAGTGACGTAGACGATCGCGCCCCGCGCGCCGAGCGCACGGGCGATGCCCGCCCCGGCGCCTCGGCTGGCCCCGGTGACAATCGCAACCGGCCGTGCTGCTTGGGTCATGCTTGTCGCCTCCGCGATCTGGTGTTGCCCTCATTATGCGTAGGCAAAGCCGCACTTGGAAGCGCAAAACCGCTACATGCGGAAAACGCCGTAACGGGGGTCGCCGATCGGCGTATTCAGCGCGGCGCTGAGCGCAACGCCCAGCGCGTTGCGCGTATCAACAGGGTCAAGAATTCCGTCGTCCCACAATTCGGAAGTGGCGTAATAAGCGCTCGACTCGGCGCGATAATCCCTCAAGATTGGATCGCGAATCTTGGCGATCTCCTTCGGCGACAGCTTTTTTCCCTCGCGCGCCAATTGGCGGATCTTCACATCCGTCAGGACGCCCGCCGCCTGTTCGGCGCCCATCACCGAAACTTGGGCTTGCGGCCAGGAAAACATGAAACGGGAATCGAAGGCGCGCCCGCTCATGCCATATGTGCCTGCCCCGAAGGAGCCGTTCACCACGATGGTGAGTTTCGGGACTTCGCTGCACGCCACCGCCATAATCATTTTGGCGCCATCCTTGGTGATGCCAGCGCGTTCATACTCGCGGCCGACCATGAAGCCAGTAATGTTTTGCAGGAACACCAAGGGCGTGCGGTTCTGATTGCACAACTCGATGAAGTGCGCGCCCTTGAGCGCGCTGTCGTTGAACAGCACGCCATTGTTGCCAAGCACCCCGACCTGCATGCCCCACAGCCGGGCATAGCCGCAGATGAGCGTTTTGCCGTAATCGGCCTGGTATTCGTGGAAGCGGCTGCCGTCGAACACCCGGGCGATCACCTCGCGCATATCGAATTGCACGCGCGGATCGATCGGCAAGATGCCGTAGAGTTCTTCGGGATCGTAAAGCGGCGGCTCGGGATCGGCGCGTTCAATGCGCGCCTTCTCAGGGCGGTGGAACTGGCCGACAATTTCGCGGGCAATGGCGATCGCGTGCAACTCGCTGGAGGCGGCATGATCGGCGACACCCGAGACCGAGGTGTGCATGTCGGCGCCGCCGAGTTCTTCCACCGTAACGTCTTCACCTGTTGCGGCCTTCACCAGCGGCGGGCCGCCGAGAAAGATCGCGCCTGTGCCACGCACGATGACGCTATAATCAGAGAGCGCGGGGATGTAAGCGCCGCCAGCGGTGCAGTGGCCAAGCACGATGGCGACCTGCTGCACCCCCATTTTCGACAGGATGGATTGGTTACGGAAAATCCGACCCGCATAATAGCGATCGGCGAACAATTGCGATTGCAGCGGCAAAAAGCCTCCGGCGCTGTCACACAGATGGACCACGGGCAGTCGGTTCTCAATCGCGACATCGAGCGTGCGAACTATTTTTTTCACCGATAGCGGATACCAAGCGCCGCCCTTTACGCTGGAATCGTCAGCGTGGATGATGACCTCACGGCCTGACACGATGCCGACGCCAGATACTTGCGCCGCCCCCGGCACCTCACCGTCATAGGCCATGTTGGCGGCCAACGAAGAGAGCTCCAGAAACGGCGTGCCGGGATCGAGCAATTCGTCCAAGCGTTCACGTACAGTCAGTTTCCCCTGGCGCTGAAGCCGTTCGACATCACGCGCCGGCCGATCGAAACGAGCAGCGCGTTGTTTCTCTTTGAACGCGTCAGCAAGCGCGCGATGGTGGGAAAAGTTGGCTTTGTACTCGGTTGACTGCCTGTTCAGTCGGCTTTCGATCCGGCGCATTTCAAGCCTCCGGTACGCGCGCTAGGGTGACGAGCGCCGCGTCGCGCTCAAAGGTCTCGCCCTGCTGGAAATGAACTGTTTCGACGACGCCGTTCCGCGTCGCCCGCAACGAAGTCTCCAGCTTCATGCTCTCGATGACAATAAGCACGTCACCGGCTGAGACTTCATCTCCAGCGCTGACGGGAGCATCGACCACCGAGCCGGGCATCGGCGCGCGCACGATGGCGTCGCCGGATTTGGCGGCCTGGTGTTCGAATACGCCGATCGCGTTTTCGAAAACGATTTCGTATTCACGCCCGTCGATGCTGACGAACGAGACATCGCCTTGCGTCGCCAGCAATATTTCGTGTGACCGTCGGCCGACGCACAGCGTAGCGCGCCCGCTTTGCATTTGCTCAAGGTGGATTGGCGTGACTCCGTCGGCAATCAGCACATAGCTATCGGCTACATGCGCAAGCCAGGCGCGATGGCCAACTCCGTCGAGCGTGAAATGGTGCTTCATGTCAAGTGCGCCATCCGCCGATCGCGGCGTGTAGCGCTGGAACAGCATCGGCTGCATCTCGGACCGAGCGCGAGGACAGCGCTGCCGCCCCAAGCGCGGCGAACGCGATCTCCGGCGGCGGCGGGGGCGTCACAAGCAGTTCGGGCTTGTCAGCGATCAGGCCGGTATGCAGATCGCCGGCCGCCACGTCCGAATCCGCCAGCAGGCGTCGTAGAAACTCCTTGTTGGTGCGGCAACCCAGCAGCACGAATTGCGCCAGCGCGTGATCGGCCAGCGCTAACGCCTCGGCGCGGGTTTCGCCGTGCACGACCAGTTTGGCCAACATGGGGTCGAAAGCAGCGGTGATGGCTTGACCTTCCGCGATGCCAGCATCGATGCGCACGCGCGCGGTCTGATCCGGCACGGCCAACAAGAGCACCTGGCCCGTAGTCGGGGCGAAATCCCGAGCGGGGTCCTCGGAGTAGATCCGCATTTCGAGCGCATGGCCGTGTCGCGTGATGTCGGCTTGGCCATAGCCAAGCCGCTCACCGGCGGCGATGCGCAATTGTTCGCCAACAAGATCGAGGCCCGTAATCATCTCCGTCACCGGGTGTTCGACTTGCAGGCGGGTGTTCATTTCCAGAAAGAAGAAGTCCCCATTGCTGTAGATGAACTCGATCGTACCCGCATTGTCGTACTTCGCGGCGGCGGCAATGCCGACCGCCGTCTCGCAAATGCGTTGCCGCAATTCCGGCGTCAGCGCTGGGGACGGCGCCTCCTCAATAATCTTCTGGAAGCGGCGTTGCAGCGAACATTCGCGCTCGAAAAGGTGGACAACATTGCCATGGGCGTCGCCCAAGATCTGCACCTCGATGTGCCGCGGCCGCTCGAAATAGCGTTCGACATAAAGCCGCCCATCCCCGAAATAGCGTTTCGCCTCGTTGCGCGCGCGCGCCATCTCCTCACCGAGGTCGCCCAGATCGCGCACGATCCGCATGCCCTTGCCGCCGCCGCCGGCCGAAGGTTTGACCAGCAGAGGCGCTCCGAGCGCGTGCGCGCGCGCCAAAAAGGTGTTCGGTTCATCGTCCTCGATCGCCGAAGGCGCGACAGGGAACCCGCGCTCGGCCACGAAAGCGCGCGCACGCACTTTGTCGCCCATCAATTCGATGGCTGGCGGGCGTGGCCCGACGAAGACGAGGCCCGCCTCGGCGACGCGCCGCGCGAACGCGGCATTCTCGGAGAGGAAACCGTAGCCCGGATGAATGGCTTGCGCGCCGCTTTGTTTGGCGGCGGCGATGATCTGCTCGCCGTCTAGGTAAGCCGCAACCGGCGTGGCGCCAAAGATCTCAAGCCGCGTGTCCGCCAGGGCGAGCGCTGGCGCGCCCTGGTCGGCCGCATGGTGCACCAGCACGCCCCGCATCCCGAGATGCTTGACGGTGCGCAAGATGCGGGCGGCTATTTCACCGCGGTTGGCGACCAGAACGGAGTTGAAGATTGGCATCGCCTGTTCCTCACGCTCGCCGGCGAACGCCGTTGAGAATGAGATCGGTGATAGCGTCGGCGGCTGCCCCGACGCCAGCGCCGCCGCGCCCGGACATCGCGCGCCATGCAAAAAACTCGACACCGCCAAACACCAGGTCCCGAAGCAGATTGGCGTCGAGCCCGACGCGAAGCTCGCCTGCGGCGTCGGCGGCGCGGATGACGGCCAGGAATACGGCGCTGTAGCGCCGGCTCATCTTTCTTGCGTCGGACTTTGCAAAGTCGGCCGCGCCGCGGACTTCGGCGATAAACAGGCGGCACAAGCCGGGGTCGTCCAGCATGACTTGCAAATGCACTTTGATCAACGCGCGGAGCTTGGCGGGGAACCCGTCAAGCGCGGCGATTTCGGGCTCGAGCACGGCCAGGATGCGCTGAAAGAAGGCCGCGAGCACGCCGTCCAAGAGGCGCCGTTTGCTTTCGAAATAGCGGTAGATGAGCCCGTCTGAAATCTGAGCGGCCCGCGCAATCTCGGCGATGGACGCCGCTTGATAGCCGCGCTCCACAAATACCCGCTTCGCCGATTCCAATATCGCGTCGGAACGGTCTTGCATGCGTTTTGCGCTGATTGCCGGCATAAGCCCCTGGCCGCGTACAAAAAGGTGTTGCGGCTCAACCCGTCTGGCCTAATGTAAATGCCATTCATTTTGGCGTCAACGCGGATTCGTGGTTAGCGAAACCGGCGTAAATCTAATTGACGTGCTCTCGGCGGCGGGGAGCCGGATTTGTCGGAGATTAATGCGATGTCGATCGAAGAACGCCCATCAAATTTGACGTCGCACGCGTTTCGCCTGTCTCGTGATCAGGTGGAGATTCTGGACCAAGCCGATCGGTTTGCGCAGCGAGAATTGTGGCCGCTCCAGCAAAAGATGGACGACGAGGAATGGTGGCCGCCGCAGGTGATGCCGGCCTTGGGCAAGATCGGCTTTCTGGGGGTTACAGCGGGATCGGAGTACGGCGGCGCCGACGGCGATTTCATAACTTCGGGCCTCATCGCCCAGGGCCTCGCGCGTTGGAACCACGCGGTCTCCCTGAGCTATGTCGCGCACGACAACCTTTGCCTGAACAACATCGTGCGCAATGCGAGCCCCGCGCTCAAAAAGAAATACCTGCCTGGCCTCTGTGATGGATCGCGCATCGGCGCGTTGGGATTGACCGAGCCTGGCGCGGGCTCCGATGCGCTGGGCTCGATGGCGACGACAGCGCGGCGCGTCGGCGACAAATACATCCTGAACGGCCGCAAGCTCTACATCACCAACGGCCCGGTGGCCGACGTGCTGTTGATCTACGCCAAGACCAACAAGGAGAAAGGCGCCAAGGGCATTTCCGCCTTCATCGTCGAAAAAGGCTTTCCCGGCTTCGCGGTGGCCCAGAAACTGGACAAGATGGGGTTTCGCGGCTCGCCGACGGCGGAGCTGGTGTTTGACGATTGCGAAGTCCCGGCCGAGAATCTGGTCGGCGAGGAGGATCAAGGCGTCGCCGTGGTGATGAGCGGGCTTGATCTGGAACGCGCTATTGTCGCGATGGTCAATCTTGGGATGGCGGAGCGTGCATTCGACTTGGCGCTGGAATACGCCAAATTGCGCACCCAATTTGGCAAGCCGATTATCGAGTTCCAGCTGATGCAAGCCAAGTTAGCCGACATGTGGACGGGGATCGAGACCATGCGCGCGCTTTGCTACCGCACTTTGGCCGAGGGCAATGAGCTCGGCGAGGGCGAGGGCGGCCGGGGCGGCTATCACGCCTTGAGCGCGGTCTGCATCCACCACGCCGCCGAGACTTGCTCGCGGGTGGTCAATGATGCGGTGCAAATTCATGGCGGCGCCGGCTACATGCGTGAGACCGAAATCAATCGCCTCTACCGCGCCGCCAAGCTGCTCGAAATCGGCGCGGGTACGACGGAAATACGCAAATTGATCATCGCCGGCGAATTGATGAAGCGTTGAGCTCCGTGCTAGCGCTGGTTGTATCTAAAGTAGTAGCAAGGAGCGACGCCAATGAAGGCTGCTGATGATGCGCGTACCCGTCTCGATCCCAGCGCCGTGGTCAGATCGGAGCGTGTCGAGATCAATGCGCCGGCGTCGATCGTATGGGAAATACTGGTCGACCTGCCACGATACGGGGAATGGAATCCGTTTTGCTTTGAAGCGGTTTCGACGCTCGAAATGGGCGCGCCAGTGCACATGAAGCTGCACTCTTACACCGAGCCCGGCGCGGTGCTGCCCAATTGCGAATTCGTTTGCGCATTCGAGCCCGAGCGGCTGCTGTCCTGGCAATTGCCGTGGAGCGAGGCTTGGCCCTACGCGGCGCGGCGTGACCAGATCATTGAAGCGCTCGGTCCCGATCGGTGCGCCTATGTGTCCACGGACGCGTTCTTGGGCGATAGCGGCATCCATGTCATGCGCTTTGCCGGGCCTTGGGTAAAGCGGGCGTTCGACGACACTGCGCGTGCTTTGAAGGCGCGCGCGGAGGCGATTGCCAAGGAGCGCTCGGCACTCACTTCAAGATGAAGCGCCGGCGATAATCGGCAAAACGCGCTTCGATCTCAGTCTGCTCAAGCCCGAAATCCGCGAGCGTGTATTTGTGAGGCGCGCGGTCCTCGCGCCGATTGGCCTCGATCCATTCGTCCATGCCGGCGCGGATTGCCGGCGTGACGGTAACGCCGGTTCGCTCCAAAACATCGACGCCTTGTCCAACAGCGTCGGTGAGCAGGTCGCCATAGCGCACGTCGATGAAGGCGGCGTCGCCGGCTCGCGCCCGCGAATCCATGAACATGGTCAGCAATTGATGCAGGCGCGGAACCCAGAATCGGGCGACGTGCTCGCGTGTGATCTCGCTCGAGCCCATCTGATAGAGGCTGTATTCCATACTGCAATAGGAGGCGACCGTCGCCGCCGGCTCACGATGCGTCATCACAATCTTCGCTTCCGGGAACACTTCCCGGACCGCATCCAGCGCCATCAAATGGCCGGGCGTCTTGAGCACCCATTTGGCCCCCGCCCGCGCCGGGTCAAGCCATTGCAGCGCTTTCAGGATGAGGGTCAGGTCGCGATAAGGCTGCACCCGGTCGCTGGTGAGCAACCAGTTCGCATAATCGGGCGCGTGATACATCGCCTCGTTCATTGTGCTGGAGAACAGCTGCCCCAGAATGATCACTTCCTCGTCGGGCTGGTCGATGCTCATGGGGTGGATCGACATCAGATCGGGGATGGCGTCGAGCATATAGGCGAGAATGGCTTTTGCCGCTTCGCGCCGCGGCGCCGGATCGCCGCGCGCTTCGCCTGGGAATGGCGCGTAATTCTGCGCTTCGAACCAACGCACGCCGGTCATGCCCGGCGCCGCGCAGAGCATGCGGTGCAGCATGGTGCTGCCGGTGCGCGGCAAGCCCACGACAATCGCGGCGACAGAGACGTGTTCGTCGTGGATTTCCGGGTGTTGCTTGAGAAATTCGATGAAACGCAGGCGATTGACCAGCGCCCGCACGATCCCACCCGCGGCCACATGAGCGCCGGCTTCACTCAGCAGGGCTTGGGCGTTCACCGACGCGATCAACGCGTCGAGGTTGGCGAAAAACCAAGTGTCGCCAAAGTCATCAAGCCCGGCCTCGGCCCGCGCCTGGGCTACGAACGTGTCACGATCGGCGATGGAATTGGACATGAGGGCCTCCGCTGGATTGTTGCGCACTAGCCGAACGCGGTCCAGCCGGCGCGGGCAAAAACCCTGGCCGTTGCGGCTTGTCAGCGAACCGTTCACATGAAACCATGGCGTGATGCGCAGGCCGGATAGGCGCTTTGTTCCGCATTTCGACGCTTAGGCGGGAATTGAGCGTTTCTTGGCCCCGGAAGATCTAGAGAGCGATTGCGGCGGGATGCACGCCGCGACGCCGCCATGACGGAGGAAAAGTTGGGCAGGCTTTCAGGGAAAGTGGCGATCATAACGGGCGCGTCCCAAGGCATGGGAGCGGCCACGGCGCGCCTGTTCGCCAGCGAAGGCGCAAAGGTGGCGCTTGGCGATGTAAAGGATGAAGCCGGCGCTGCTGTCGCGCGCGAGATTGGCGAGGCCGCGATGTTTCAGCACCTCGACGTCTCGTCCGACGACAATTGGCGCGATTTTGTGGTCGCCGCCGTGGCGCGGTTCGGTGGGCTCGATGTGTTGGTGAACAATGCGGGCTTGGTGCACTTCACCGCGATCGAGAATTTCAATCCGAGGGACGCCAACACCGTGCTGGGAGTCAATGTTGTGGGGCCGATGCTCGGGGTAAAGCACGCCGCGCCGCACATGAAAACCAGGGGTGGAGGCGTCGTCATCAACATCTCGTCGGTTGATGGTCTGCGCGGTTGCAATGGTCTCACGCTCTATACCGCCAGCAAATGGGCGGTGCGCGGCCTCAGCAAGTCGCTGGCATACGAGCTTGGGCCCCATGGCATCCGTGTGTGCTCGATCCATCCTGGCGCGGTCGATACCCCGATGGGCAATCATCGCGGCCAAAAGGGTGATGAATTAAACCGCAACTATAAGCGCGTGCCGCTGCAACGCATTGGCCAACCCGAAGAGATCGCGCGCGCCTCGCTCTTCATTGCCAGCGACGAAGCCAGCTACATTACCGGCGCTGAAATCGCCGTCGATGGCGGCTGGTCGGCCGGTTACTATCAGCCAGCGCTGCCGGGCATGCCGCCTGGCGAGGCCGATTGATGGGAGCCGGGAATGAGCGAGCGCCCCTTTAGCCAGTCCGAGATGGCCGACATTCTGGCGATCCAGAATTTGCTGGCGGTGTACGCGTTCGCGATTGATGAGAAAGATTATGACGCGCTCGACGGCGTGTTCACAGCGGACGCCACGTTTGACTATACCGCGACCGGCGGCGTCGCCGGCGATTGGACGACGATCAAGCCATGGCTAGCGGCGGCGCTGTCGCGGTTTGCGGTCACGCAGCATCTGGTCGGCTTGCCGCGCATTCGCCTCGACGGCGATCGCGCCAAGGTCGCGACCATGCTGTTCAATCCGATGCTGCTGAAGCACGAGGGGAAGGACATCATCTTCTTTGTCGGCGCGACATACCGCGACGATCTTGTGCGCGCGAAGCAGGGTTGGCGGATAATGCGGCGAATTGAAACCGATCCCTGGATCAAGGATTTGCCGACGGATTTCAAACCGACGCCGGCCTGACCGACGCGGCGAACAAGAGTTGCTGGGAGATATCATGCTACTTGAAGGCAAAGTGATCATTGTCAGCGGCGTCGGCCCTGGCATGGGTCAATCGCTAGCGCGCTTGGCTGCAATCGAGGGCGCCAAGGTGGTGCTTGGCGCGCGCAGCAAGGATTATCTCGAAGAGGTTGCCGCGGACATACGCGCCAAGGGCGGGCAAGCCATCACCCAGCCCTGCGATGTCGGCGATGCGTTGCAATGTCGAAACCTCGCGGAAGCGGCGGTCAAGGCCTTCGGTACAATCGATGGCCTGATCAACAGCGCCTACATGCACGGCGCCTGGAATTCGGTAGAGGCCGCCGACGTTGATGAGTGGCGAGCCATCTACGATATCAATTGCCTTGGCGCGTTGCGTATGGCCCAAGCCGTGCTGCCGGCGATGAAGCAGGCTGGCGGCGGCGCGATCGTTAACGTCTCGACGCAAGCGTCGGTCAAGCCGTTCCCCGGCGAGGGCGGCTACGCTACCGCCAAAGGCGGACTGACTACGCTGAGCCGTCAGATGGCCAAGGATTTTGGCAAATATGGCGTTCGGGTGAACACGACGCGGATGGGCTGGATCGGCGGCGCGCCGGTGCGCGGCTGGATCGACCGCGAGGTCGCGGGCGGGCGAAAGCGCGAAGAGGTGGTTGGCGGGGTGACGGGCGACATTTCGCTGGGGATCATTCCCCCCGAGGACGATTGCGCGCGCGGCGTGCTGTTTCTGGTCTCCGATTATTCCAAAGCGGTGTCGGGTGCCGTGCTCGACATCAATGGCGGTCAGTACATGGCGCCGTAAGGAGGCGCGGGTGGGCGCGGAATCTGAATTGATGTCGGGCGAGGCCTGGCGCGCGTTCTGTCGCGAGCTCGAAAAAGCCGGCGAAATCGTGATGCAGGCGCAAGCCGCCGCCAGTCCCCTGGACCAAGCGGAGGGATTTCGCTATCTCAC
>JANNFH010000125.1:0-2403 GCA_031379565.1 Alphaproteobacteria bacterium | reverse complement strand
TTCGCTTCGCGAATTGACCTCTCCCCGGGGACGGGGAGAGGTAATGTCGGCGCGTTCCCTCACCGCCAGCCGACTTCCTCAAAAATCCGCGCCGCTTCGGCTTGATGGCGTCCGAGCGCTTCGAGGGGAACGTCTTCTTCCTTGAAAGTTCCGAGCGCGGCCAACGCCGCGGTCGGCGCGATTTCTGGACGGATAGGATATTCCTCGTTTAGCGGCGCCAGCATCGCTTGCGCCGCATCGCTGACGAGATACTCCAGCAGCGCCACGGCCTCGGGCTTACGGTGGGCGTGGGCGGAAACCCCGGCGCCTGAAATATTCACGTGCGTGCCGGCGCCTGCCTGGTCAGGAAAAATGAGCCCGACAGCGTCAGCGACGGCGCGGTCGGCGGGATCCTCGGACGCCATCATGCGGAGCAAATAATAATGGTTTGAGACGGCCACTTGGCATTGGCCGGCCGCCACCGCCTTGATTTGGTCGGTGTCGCCGCCTTGGGGATCGCGGGCGAAATTTTCACGCACGCCGCGCGCCCAAGCGCGCGCATTGTCGGCGCCTTCGCGCTCAATTCGGGCGGAGAGCATCGACAGATTGTAGACGTTCGTGGACGAGCGCGCGCAGACTTGGCCGCGAAAGCGCGGGCTGGCGAGATCGTCCATCGAGGTGATCGCGGCTGGATTGACCGCGTCTTTGCGGTAGATGATCACGCGCGCACGTTTTGAAAAGCCCCACCAATAGCCTTCAGGGTCGTGCAGCCGTGCGGGAACGCTTGCTTGCAGCGCCGGCGTTGTCACTGGCTGCAACAATTCGGCTTCTTGCAGGCGCCAAAGATTGCCGGCATCGGCGGCGACGACGAGATCGGCTTCGGTCTGATCGCCTTCGGCGCGCAAGCGCTCCAGCAATTGCTCGCCGCCCGCCGGCAACACCCGGACTTGGATACCGCTCTCAGCTTCGAACGCATCGTAGAGCGTTTGGTCGCTGTCATAATGGCGCGACGAATAGACGTTCACGCGGCGAGACGGCTCGGAGGCGCCGCGCGCGCACGCGGCCAATGCCGCCGCCGAGGCGCCGAAGGTTAGGGAGCGCCGATTGAGCAGGATGGGCAGGACACGCCTCCTATAAGGCTTAGTTGCGAACAAGTCGCAATATCAGCCCTTCATCGCCCGCGCCTTGAGCCAGGTCAAGCGCTAGCCCCGGTCGGCAATTGGAAACGGAAGCCGGGGAAGAAGATCGCTATCAGCGCAAGGCTGATCACAATCCAAAGCGCCAAGACGATAAGCGCCCCGAGCCAGCTCGCGCCGGGCCGCGCCACTCGCGTTTCGGCCTCGCGCCGCAACTCGGCCATCACTGGCGCGGGGGCCAGCTTGATCACAGCCAGGACGCCGAGCGGCACCAGGATCACATCGTCCAGCAACCCCAGCAGCGGGATAAAATCAGGGATCAAATCGATCGGGCTCAGCGCGTAGGCCGCCACCAAGCCGGCCAGCGCCTTCACGTGCCAAGGCACGCGCGGATCGCGGGCGGCGAGGTAGAGCGTCATCACATCGGTGCGCAGCACGCGCGCCCAATCGGTCAACCTGGTCAACATGAGACTTGAGCCCCGAAAACGGGCGCGCTTGACGCCCTCAAGCTCGCCGTTAAGGTCCGCCGCCTTCACGTCCGGACCTGCCGGACGGGCGCGTAGCTCAGCGGGAGAGCACTCCCTTCACACGGGAGGGGTCACAGGTTCAATCCCTGTCGCGCCCACCACGCGTTCGCGCTGCGCGCACCGTGCGAAGGCTGCCCTCCGTAGCCTTGGCGTGGGAGGGCGAATCCCCGTCGAGCTTCGTCGGCGTCGATAGCGCGAAGAGCCGGCTCTTCGCGCTATTGGAGCGGCCTGGACACATCCGCTTTTCAGCAGGACTTGCCCGCGTTGCGCGGCGTCGCCAGTGCGCCGCAAATGTCGACAGTGATCCGCTTCAAATGGACGGATGGCGAGCGCTAGAATGCTCAACTGGGCAGCCTGTAGGGTTGAGGAAGACCGAACGGTTGCTTCTCCACTAACTCCTCATTTCTAAATTTCATCGTCGCGTATCCGAATCCGCTCTCGTTTGTCCATTGATATTGAACAAATCTCCAATCACCAATTGTGTAGGCGTCGATTTCACGTCCCTCCGCGCCGATGATTTCGACCGCGCGATCATAACTTGCACCAAGCTCCACGCGCTGGAACTCTTCCTGCGTAATAATGATATCGATCAAACGTAGTTGCGGCGCGGGCCGTTGCACGGTCGCGTTCTCAACGACCAAAGACTCTTGTGCGGGCGGGATCAATTCGTGTTGGCGGATCGCGATGCTGATACCGACAGCGAACAAGCCAGACAGCCCAGCGATCCAAGCTACCCGAGCATTCACTTCGTGGCCGCGCGG
>JANNFH010000115.1:0-8243 GCA_031379565.1 Alphaproteobacteria bacterium | reverse complement strand
CCAGCCGCACCGGTCGCCCGCCGCCTCGCCATTAATCTGGAATCCGTTCGCGCCATTGAGGCTAGAGAGTTCCAGCGTTGCGCCGAAGCCGGAGGCCTTGCCGAACACCAAATAAGACGCGCCTGAAGACAGGCCGTTGGGATCGGCGAAACGGGCCCCCACGATCAGGTCGTCGAAGCCATCGCCGTTGAAATCGCCGGCCGAGGAGACTGACCAGCCGCTGTAATCGCCCACCGCTTCGCCGTTGATCTGGAAACCATCGGCGCCGCTGAGGCTGGAGAGTTCCAGTGTCGCAGCAAAGCCCGAGGACTTGCCGAATACGACATAGGACGCGCCCGAAGCGCTGCCGTTGGGGTCGGCGCTAAAGGCCCCCACGATTAGATCGTCGAAGCCGTCGCCGTTGACGTCGCCGGCCGAGGAGACCGAGTGACCGCTGAGGTCGAGTACCGCCTCGCCGTTGATCTGGAAGCCATTGGCGCCGTTGAGGCTGGAAAGCTCCAACGTCGCGGCGAAGCCCGAGGCCTTGCCGAACACCACATAGGACGCGCCAGATGCGCTGCCATTGGGGTCGGCGCCGTACGCGCCCACAAGCAGATCGTTGAAGCCGTCGCCGTTTACATCTCCGGCCGACGCGACCGAGACGCCGCTTTGGTCGCTTGCCGTCTCGCCGCTGATCTGGAAGCCATTGGCGCCATTGAGGCTGGAAAGCTCCAACACCGGTGCGTATTGCGTCATAGCCGTCCCTTGGTTAACGCGCGCGCGGCCGCCCGCGCTGCGTTCGTGCCCGCAATTTTTTGACCCACAGACGCCCCTCCAGCAAGCCCACAAACCAAAACCGGGAGTCGCTACCCATGCGGCGTGTTTGCCGCTGATCGATCCAAAGACCGGTGATGCGCCGCGCTGTCTGCGGTTTCATGGCGTGGTACAAGGAGATTTACGACGTCATCTGGCTTTATTTGACCGGGGCGTACGTCCGCACTAAAAGCCCGCCCACGCGCCATGCTCATTGACGCGCCTTGACCGGCACATGCGCCCAGCGGCGCTGGAGGTTGGCGAGGCCCCCCGCCCGACGCAATCGTCCGGCGGGGCTAAAGCGTTTTTGGGCAGCTGATTTCGGAGAGAAAGCGGCGGCGTTCGTGCGGAGATTTGATGTTTGAGGCCCTGACAGACCGCTTGAGCGGCGTCCTCGACAAGCTCACCGGGCGCGGCGCGCTTTCGGAGGCTGACGTCGAAGCGGCGTTGCGCGAAGTGCGCGTGGCGCTGCTGGAAGCCGACGTCGCCCTGCCCGTCGTGAGGGATTTTATCGCCAAGGTAAAAGCCGAGGCGGTGGGCGAGGCTGTGGTCAAGGCGGTCAAACCCGGCCAGCAAGTTATCAAGATTGTCTACGATGCACTGGTGGAGACGCTCGGCGGCGACAAACCACCCGAGCCGCTGCGCGTTGAGGGCGAGCCGCCCAACGTCATCATGATGGCGGGCTTACAGGGCTCGGGCAAAACCACGACCTCGGCGAAGATCGCGCTGCGGCTAACCAAAACCGACAAGCGCCGCGTGCTGATGGCCTCGCTCGATACCCGCCGGCCCGCGGCGATGGAACAACTCGCCACCCTCGGCAAATCCATCGGCGTCGATGTGCTGGCGATCGTGGCGGGCCAATCGCCAGCTGAGATCGCCAAGCGCGCGCTGGGTGCGGCGCGCGTCGGCGGGCATGACGTGCTGATCCTCGACACTGCCGGGCGTACCACGCTCGACGACGAGATGATGGACGAGGCGGCGGAAATCGCGCGCATCGCCAAGCCGGGCGAGACGCTGCTGGTCGCCGACAGCCTCACCGGCCAGGACGCAGTAGAGACAGCGAAACGCTTCCACGCGCGCCTGCCGCTTACGGGTCTAGTGCTCACCCGCGCCGATGGCGATGGGCGCGGCGGGGCGGCCTTGTCGATGCGCGGCGTCACCGGCCTGCCGATTAAGTTTCTCGGAATCAGCGAACGGACAGACGGCCTGGAAGTGTTCGACGCCCGCCGCGTCGCCGGACGCATCCTCGGCCAAGGCGACATCGTCGGCCTGGTTGAAAAAGCGACCGAGAACGTCGATCGCGAGGCCGCCGAAAAGGCGGCAAAAAAACTGGCCAAGGGTCAGTTCGATTTTGACGACCTCGAAAAACAGCTCGCCCAAATCATGCAGATCGGTGGCCTTAAGGGCATCATGGGCATGTTGCCCGGCGTGCAAAAGCTCAAAGGCCAGATCAACGAATCTCAGCTCGAGGACAAACAGGTGCGCCGCCAGATTGGCGTCATCCGTTCGATGACGCCGGCTGAGCGACGTAAGCCTGACCTGCTCAATGGCCGCCGCCGGGCCCGCATAGCCCGCGGCGCCGGTGTGGAGGTCGCTGAAGTCAACCGTCTCGTTAAAATGCACCGCACCATGGCCGACGTCGCCAAGGCGATGGGCAAGGGCAAGCTCCCCGGCGGGCTCGCGGCGATGACCGGCATGGGCGGGCTGAGCGGCGGCAAGCCCAGTCCCGAAGCGCTCAAGCAATTGGGCTCGGGGCGCCCTTTGCCGGGCCTTCCCGGCCAGAATTCCCTTCCTGGCCTGCCTGGCCTTCCCGGCGCCGACAAAAAAAGTTAATAGTTCAAAGGAGAAGAGAGAAAATGTCCCTAAAAATCCGGCTCGCCCGCGGCGGCGCCAAGAAGCGTCCGTTCTACGCCATCGTTGTAGCCGACAGCCGCAACCCGCGTGATGGGCGTTTCATCGAGAAGGTCGGGACCTACAATCCTATATTGAAGGCTGACGATCCCGCTCGGGTCATTCTCAAGCTCGAACGCATCCAGGATTGGATGAAGAAAGGTGCGCAACCGACCGACCGCGTGGCCAGGTTCCTCGATAAAGCCGGCGTGATGACACGCACGGCCCGTAATAACCCGAACAAGGCCCAGCCGGGCAAGAAGATGCAGGAACGCGCTGCGGCGCGCGCGCCTAAATCGGAGGCCGGCGAAGCCGCTGAGGCGTGATGCAATTGGCTGATAAGAAAGCGAAACCTTCGAAGACCCCCGCCAAAGCGGCGCCCCCGGCCAAAGCGTCGGCGCCGCGGCGCGAGCGTGCGCCTGCGCCGGGTCCGTCCGCGACGGACAAGAAGCCTGCGAAGGCAGCGCCGGCGCCAGCCAAGCCGCCGGCGCCCGCCCCGAAACCCGCGTCAGCCCCCGTGAAGGCATCGGCAAAGGCGAAGGCCGCGCCCAAACCGCAGGCCAAACTGGTTGCTCAGTCAAAACCTGTGGGCAAGCCAGCGCCCGCGCCCAAGCCCAAGGCGGCCTCCAAGCCTGACTCCAAGCCAATTGCACCCCTGAAACCGACCGCAAATGCAAAAGCGGCCCCTGTCCCGGCAACAACACCGGTCCCTAAACCTGGCCCAGCCGCCAAGACTGCGCCGAAAGTCGCGCCGGCGCCAAAACAGCCGCCAAAACAGGCTGCGCCGCCCAAGGCGGCGGCGAAAACCACGCCAAAGCCTGTTGCCAAACCGGTTACGGAAAAAGCAGCGAAAACGACGGCGAAGCCGACCCCAATTCCCGCTAAGCCCGCGCCCGCCAAGGCCCCCGTGGCGGTACGGACCGAACCCAAACCTCTACCCGTGCCGGTGCGCCCGCCTTCACGCCCGCCAGTAACAGCAGGCCGCGCTTCGCCAATGCTGCGCCCGGTCTCGGCGCCGCCGCGCCCTGCGCCGAGGCCGCTTGCCGCGCCAAAACCGGTAATCTTGCCGGAAATCGTTGGCGAGTCCCAACCCGTGCCCAGTTTCAAAGCCGCGGCCGCCGCCAACACGAAGTCGTTGGTGCTGGTTGGCGCCATCGCTGGGGCGTTCGGCGTCAAAGGTGAAGTGCGGCTACGCGCCTTCACCACCAAGAAAGACGGCATCATCTCCTACGGCGCCCTTTACGGGGCCGAGGGCAAAATTTTATTGCGCCCGAAATCATGGCGCGAACTGAAGGACGGCGTCGCCGTCATCGCCGCGGAAGTGAAGAGCAAGGAAGAAGCCGACGCGCTGCGCGGAGTGCGGCTCTACGTGCCGCGCGCCAATTTGCCCGCGCCGGCTGAAGACGAATTCTACATCGTCGATCTGCTTGGCTGCCGCGCCGAGGCGCTGGACGGGGCGGTGATGGGCGAGATCGTCGCGGTGTGGAATTTCGGAGCGGGCGATATCCTGGAGTTTCGACCGCCGAACGGCGGGCCAAACCAGCGCATCACCTTCACCAAGGATACCGTGCCGATGGTGGATTTGCCGGGTAAACGCGTCGTGCTCGACCCGCCCCCGCCAGAACCGGTGGGCAAGTAAGACTGGCTGCGCGCGGCGTACAGCAGATAAAGTGCAAGCGATGTTCGCGGCCTCCATCATCACGCTATTTCCCGAAGCGTTTCCGGGGACGCTCGGCTTGTCGCTGATTGGCAAGGCCTTGCGCGAAGGGACGTGGTCGCTCGAAACCACTAACCTCCGCGAGTTCGGCCACGGGCCGCACCGCAACGTCGATGACACGCCAGCGGGCGGCGGCGCTGGCATGGTGCTACGCCCCGATGTCGCAGCGGCGGCGATTGATAGCATTCCACGCGACGGGCGCCCCCTGATCTACCTGTCCCCGCGCGGCGAGCAGCTCAACCAAGCCATGGTCCGCGAATGGGCCGCCGGACCTGGATTGGTGATGTTCTGTGGGCGTTTCGAAGCCCTGGATGAACGCGTCATTACGGCGCGCGGGATGCGGGAAATCGCGGTCGGCGAGGCTGTGTTGGCGGGCGGCGAAGCGGCTGCCTTGGTCTTGATCGAGGCGTGCGTTCGTCTGTTGCCCGGCGTGCTCGGGAACGAGACTTCGCTCACCGAAGAGAGCTTTACCGATGGATTGCTGGAGCAAGCACACTACACCCGCCCGCGCGAGTGGGAGGGGCGGGCCATCCCGGACTTGCTGCTTTCCGGCGACCACGCCAAGATTCAAGCCTGGCGGCGCGCCGAGCGCGAACGCATCACCGCCGCAAGACGGCCTGATTTGAAAGGCATCCGCGAGTGATGCGAACTCTTCTGCTTGCACTCGCGCTTGCGCTGGGATGCGCGCTCCCAGCCTCGCCTCAAACTGCCGTGACCCCCGAACGCCAGCTCGCGTTGGCGGCGCGCCAACTCGCCGCCATCTGGCGCCCGCTCGCCCCCGGCGCGATGACAGGGGCGACCCTCGCTGCGGCTTGCCAAGGCGCGATCGAAGAAATGGCGGCGCTGGACTTGCGCTTGCCCGACCCAATGACTGCCGAGGCCCTGCGAGACATCCGCGCCGAACAGGGCGTGGTCTTCGTGCCCACCGATGAAAACCCGACCTTCCTGTTCGTTTTTCCAGACGATACGCTGCTGCGGGGGGTCGCGAGCGGTCTGGGCGCCTTTACGCTCGACCCTTCAGGCGCCGGCCGGCTCATCCTGCGCGATGCCGCCGGCCATGACAGCAATCTCGAACTTGGCGCCGCCGGGAGGCGCGCCCTATTGCGAATCCGCCCCCGCGGCTCAAGCGACGTCCAGCTCTATGTCGCCTGCGCCCCGACCCTGGGCTGAGGCCCCGCGCCCCCTCGACAGGCTAGGCCGGTTCGCTTATACGCCCCCCTTCCTGTTTTCCCTCGGAGGCGCAAACCCGGCGCCCCTCGGTGCGCAAATGAACCTCATTGAAACGCTTGCCAAAGAAGAAGTCGCCCGCGTCACCGCCGGCAAGACCATCCCGTCGTTCGATCCTGGCGACACGCTGCGGGTGAACGTCAAGATCAAAGAAGGCGACCGCGAGCGGGTGCAGGCCTATGAAGGCGTGTGCATCGCGCGCTCAGGATCGGACCTCAACGCCAATTTCACCGTGCGCAAAATCAGCTTCGGCGAAGGCGTCGAGCGCGTGTTTCCGCTCTACTCACCGACGGTGGAATCCGTCGAAGTGGTGCGCCGCGGCAAGGTCCGCCGGGCGAAGCTCTATTATCTGCGCGACCGGCGCGGCAAGTCGGCGCGCATCGCCGAGCGCTCCGGCGGTGCCCGCGAGGAAGACTATGTCGGCGCCGAGATCGAGACCGGCGAGAGCTGATTTTCGCGATTCATGCGCCGCGCGCTCTTGCGCTTTCTTCGCACGGCGCGGCTGATCGAGCTTGCGGATAAAGCCGTCGCCTGGCGCGCAGCCTATAAACTGCGGCATGAGAACGAAGCCTATCGCCGCAGCCATCCCGATCGCGCCTTTCCTCCCTCAATGCGGGTGTTCGAGGTAGCCGGCCACGCTTCGCTCGAAGCGTTCGACCGCAGCGGGGGTGAGCACGCACGCGTCATAGCCGGGTTGTTGCGCGAAGCCGGCATGCCCCCCGCGCCGCGCATACTTGAATGGGGTTGCGGCCCAGGACGTATCCTCGGCCATATGCCGGCGGCGCTGGGAGACGAAGGCGCACAGCTGCACGGCTGCGATCCCGACGCGCGATCGATTGCGTTTGCACGGAGCGCTTATCCGGCCGTCGCTTTCCAGCACATCGATCCCGCGCCTCCGACGGGGTACATTTCAGGATCGCTCGACGCGATTTACGGCGTTTCCATCTTCACCCACCTGGACGAGATCAGCGCCCGCGCCTGGGCCGGCGAACTCGCGCGCCTCAGCGCGTCTGACGCCTGCGTCCTCGTCACCAGCCATGGCGCGAGCGCGGCGGCGCGGCTTGAGGGCGCGCACAAGCAAGCTTTTGACGCCGGGCTGTACGTCGCTTTGAGCGGCGCGCGGGTAGGAAGCCGAACCTACGCTTCTTATTTCAACGAGGCGGCCGGGCGGCGTTTGTTCGAACCGTTCTTCGATGACCTCGCCTTCAGCGCGGCTACCCCAGGAGGCCTTGGGCAGGACATTTGGCTGTTGCGCCGCCGGCGCCACGCTTGACGCCGGACCCTGACACGCTCACCTCCAAGCAGCATGAACGCGCCGCAAAACCCCTCGCGCCTAGCCGGCGACGGCGTAGAAATCGTCACGCTCGGCTGCCGGCTGAACACATACGAATCCGAAGTGATGCGCGCTTTCGCGGCACAGGCGGAACTCGCCGACAGCGTGATCATCAACACTTGCGCGGTCACGGGGGAGGCAGTGCGCCAAGCGCGCCAAGCTATCCGCCGCGCGCGGCGCGAACGTCCGGACGCAAAAATCATCGTCACCGGCTGCGCCGCGCAAATCGATCCGCAGAGCTTCGCGGCGATGCCGGAGGTAAGCCGCGTCATCGGCAATGCCGAGAAGATGCGTGCGGAGACGTTCGCCGGGGAACACGGGCGCGTCGAAGTGTCCGACATCATGGCGGTGCGTGAACTCGCGCCGCATCTGTTCGATGGCTTCGCCGAGCGCACCCGCGCCTATGTGCAAGTGCAAAACGGGTGCGACCATCGCTGCACGTTCTGTGTCATTCCCTATGGGCGCGGCAATTCGCGCTCGGCGCCCGCCGGTGATGTGATCGCACAAATCGAGCGCCTCGTCGCCAATGGCGCGCCGGAGATTGTGTTGACTGGCGTGGACCTGACCTCTTGGGGCGCCGATCTTCCCGGCGCGCCGGCGCTCGGCAATCTGGTGGCGCGCATCCTCAAGCACGCGCCGAGTCTGCGCCGGTTGCGGCTCTCCTCGCTCGACGCCATCGAGATGGATCCATTGTTGTTCGAGCTTGTCACGCAAGAGCCACGCATTGCGCCGCACCTGCATCTTTCGCTGCAGCACGGCGACGATTTGATTCTGAAGCGCATGAAGCGCCGTCATTCGCGCGCGCAAGCCATCGGGCTGTGCGCGCGGCTCAAGGCGGCGCGGTCGGAAATCGCGCTGGGCGCCGATCTCATCGCCGGCTTTCCAACCGAAACAGAAGCGCACTTCGCCAATACATTGTCGCTGATCGAGGCATGTCAGCTCAGCTACGTGCACGCCTTCCCGTTCAGTCCGCGAGCAGGCACGCCGGCGGCGCGCATGCCGCAGCTCGATCGTGCCATGGTCAAAGCGCACGCGGCAAGCCTGCGCGCGACCGGCGCCGCCGCGTTAGCGCGACATCTGCAGAACTGGGTTGGCCAAGAGGCCGAGGCGCTGATCGAGCGCGGCACCGTGGCACGCTTGCCAGATTTCACCAGCGTTCACATCTCCCCCTCCCCGCGAGGGGAGGAAGTAAGGGGGTGGGGTGAAGCCCTGCCTTTGCAAATTGCGGAAAACACGGGAGGCAAATCAGCACACGCTGGCGCTTCATCCCACCCCCTGCCCCCT
>JANNFH010000087.1:0-1587 GCA_031379565.1 Alphaproteobacteria bacterium | reverse complement strand
CTGCACCCGGACTTCGAAGCGGCGCTGCGCCAGTTCGTCGTCACGCCATCGCATCATTGGGTGCATCACCATGTCGGGGCGGACACAAATTCCAATTACGCAACATTGCTGACGCTCTGGGACCGCGCGTTCCGCAGCTGGAGCGCCACCTCGCGGACATCGCCAATGGAAATCGGCGTCGGGGAACCAGACGCCCCCTTGCTCGCGCTGGCCGCGCGGCCCTTTGGCAGGTCACCTGCTCCAGGCGCTTAGCTTTATTTCCGCGCCTTGCGCGCGGCGTAGCGCAGATCGCGCGCCGCCTTCTGCTCGGAGGCCAGAATCTCCGAGGCTTCGATCGCCGCCAGCCTATCGATCTCGGCCTGGGCGGCAGCGCGCACGGCTTCCTCTTCGGCGGCCCTCACCTTGGCTTCGGCCTCGGCAATGCGGGCGGCCTTCTCGTCCTCGAGGCGGGCCTTGCGGCGTTCTTCAGCTTCCGCGCGCTTGGCGTCCCGGGCCTTGGCTTGCGCCGCGCGCTCGGCCACCAGCGCCGGATCGAGCGCCGGTTTGGTTTTGAATTTTTCCAACATGGCGCGCTTGGCCTCGGCGGCGGCGTCCATGCGTTCCTGCATCGTGTGGTCAGCCATGCATCATCCTATGCGCCCTCAAGCGGCGCGAAACCTGAGATTCGGGTGAGCGGGGTTCATACCCTAAGCGCGCCTTGGTTTGAAGCCCCTGAGACGAGCGAATTTCGGGCAAGCAGCGCCCGTGGGCGTCGTTCCGCTATAATGGTGACATGAATGCCGCCGTCCTTACCGACGACGACCCGTTCCAGTGGGTCAATATCCGCCCCGAACTCTCGGGCTTGCCCCTCATAGCCTGGATTTCAACCGCGACACGATCATCGGCTATTGGAACGGCGACATCCTCTACACCGATGAAGCCCTCGCGGCGCTCAAACCGCTGCCACCGCGCGGCTAATTACTTCCGCCCAGGGCTCTTCGCCCCCAGCGCTCTCGCGATTTCCCCCGCCAGTTTCCGCGCCACGGCTTCCTTCGCCATCAGCGGCCAGGCTTCCGCGCCATTGCCGGTAATCAGCAGCACTTCGTTCTCGGCCCCGCCCATCACATCGCCCGAGACGTCATTGGCGACGATCCAATCGCAACCCTTCTTGGTGATCTTGGCCCGGGCGTGCGCTTCGAGGTTTTCGGTCTCGGCGGCGAAACCCACCACCAGCCTGGGCCGCTTCTTGCCTGGCTTCGACAGCGTGGCGAGAATGTCCGGCGTCTCTTCGAGCGCGATTGAGGGCGGCGCGCCGGTCTTGTCCTTCTTGATCTTCTCGTCGGCAGGCCGGCTCGGGCGCCAATCGGTGACAGCGGCCACCATCACCGCCGCATCAACCGGCAGCGCTTTCTCGCACGCCGCCAGCATTTCCAGCGCGCCTTCCACGCGCACCAGCTTTACGCCAAGCGGCGCTGCAATATTGGTCGGACCGGAGATCAGCGCCACCTCGGCGCCCAATTCCGCCAGCGCCGCGGCGATGGCGTAACCTTGCTTGCCGCTGGAGCGGTTGGAGAGGAAGCGCACTGGATCAATCGGCTCGACCGTCGG
>JANNFH010000057.1:0-6010 GCA_031379565.1 Alphaproteobacteria bacterium | reverse complement strand
CGCCTACTTGCTGATCGACGCGGCACTGGCCTAGAGCGGTTCCCGAAAAGTGTTACGCGGTTTTCGGGCGAGAACCGCTCTAATTGATAAGTGTAGACCCGTTTTATCCCGATTGGATTGACTCACTCCAATCGGGAACGGGTCTAGGGCGCCTCCGCCGCAACGCGGGCTTGCGCCTGCGCCGCGGCGTCGGCTGCAAACAAGCCAATACGCGCGCTGCCTTCACGGGCGGCGCGCGTAAGCGCATTGGCGCTTGCCGATGCAGATCGATCCGCCAGCGGCGTCTCAACCAGCACATGCTCGCTGGCGACCACGCGCCGCCCTGGCGCTAACAACATGACATCGGCCGCAAACCGGGCGCTCATGTTGGCCTCGACAATTTCGAAATCCTGCACTGTCCAGCGCAGTTGGTAATCGCTGTTGGCGTCGCCCGCGCGCACGGCCGCGCGGAAGCGTCCTTGCCGCGCCAGCGTCTCCACCAGCATCGCCTGAAGCACTTCTTCGCCGCGCGCCGACCATTGCGATTGCGCCACGAAGGCGATCTGATCACCACTGCGCCACACCAAATCAACGCCAAGCAGGGTGCGCTCACCATCGGGCGGCGCGATTGCGATGACGGCATCGAGAGGCTCGCCTGGAACGCGCGCGACCTCCCCCACTTCCATGACGAACAACCTCGGCGGCGGCGGCGGCTCTGGCAGCAAGGTGATGCAGCCGCCCAACATCAGGACCGGCAAGAGCAGGTAGGCGCGGGTCATGGCCGAAGCTCCACAAGCGGCCGCGGCGATTGCGGCGTAAGCACAGACGGACTTTCTTCAAGGTTTCTGGCCACCCGATTGATCGAGGCGGCGGCGCGGCTGACTTCTTCCGCTGCTTGCGTCAGCTCTGGCAGGGTTTCGCCTGACGCAGTCGTGGACGACGCACGGACCTCGCGCATCACGTCGTCGAGTCCAGCCAAATCCCGTTGCGTTTGCCGCGCCAGCGCGCTGATACTGTGCGCGGCGTCGGTCATGGCGCCGGCGGCTTCACCTGAACGAACGATGACCGAACGTTGATCCGACAGGCGATGGCTGATGGTCTCCAGATCGGCGATAACCCGTGTGACACGAGCGATATTTTCGTCGGTCAACAGGTCGCGCACCGCCGCCATCGCCTCGCTGGCGCGCAACACGATGTCTTCGCTACGCTCAACCAGGATATCGATCTGACTGCCGCGCCCGATAATGCGCGCCACCGGCCCGAACGCCTCGGCCCGCAACAATTGCGACTCAGGCGCTCCCGGCGAAAGCTGAATCAGGGTCACGCCGGTGAGACCAATCGGTTCCAGTTGTGCGGTGCTGTCGCGGCGCACCGGCACGTCGGAAGTGATGCGCACCCGGGCGATGACGCGATCGGTGTTGGCTGAATCGATGCGCAACGAGCGCACTTCGCCAACCTTGATGCCGTTGAACCGCACTTCGCCGCCGTCGGTGAGCCCGCGCACCGGATCGTCGAAGACGATATCGTATTCCTGATAGCCGCGGCGGTATTCGCCCCCGGTCAGCCACAGCGCGAACAGCATGATCAGCAGCGCGCCGGCGATCGTCGCCGCGCCGAGCAGAATGTAATTGGCTTTCGTCTCCATGGCCTTCTACCCTTTCGGCGCTTTGGCCAGCGCTTCATGCGCATGTCCGGCCATGCGTCCGCGCGGCCCTGAAAAGTAATCCTTCACCCAGCCCTTGGCGTTGGCCGCCACTTCATCGATTGGCCCGATCGCGGCGATCTTGCCGTTGTAGAGCACCGCAACCCGGTCGCAGACCGCATGCAGCGTATCGAGATCGTGGGTCACCAGGAACACCGTAAGCCCCAAGGTGTGGGCCAGTTCCTCCACCATGCGGTCAAATCGTTCGGCCGCAATCGGATCGAGCCCCGCGGTCGGTTCGTCCAGAAACAACAATTCCGGATCGAGCGCCAACGCCCGCGCCACCGCCGCGCGCTTGCGCATGCCACCGGAAATTTGCGCGGGTCGTTTCCGGTGCGATTCCGGCCCCAGGCCCGCCATCACCAATTTAACCGAAGCGATTTCGCTGCGCAGATCAGCGGGGATATCGGTATATTCGCGCAACGGCGCTTCGACATTTTCCAACAGCGTCAAGCTCGAAAACAGCGCACCGTCTTGAAACATGACCCCGAGCCGGGGCGTCACGCCCTTGCGGAGCCCGAGAAATTCCACACTGCCTGCGCTTGGCTTGTCGAGCCCGACAATCTCGCGCAACAACACCGATTTTCCGCTGCCGGAAGGGCCTACGACTCCCAGAATTTCGCCGCGAACGACGTCGAGATCGAGTTCTTTGTGGACCACCTGATTGCCGAAGCGTGTTTCCAGGCCGCGCACGCGAATGGCGATGTCGGCGCTCATATGTCCATCTCGAGGAACCAGAGCGCGAACAGAGCGTCGATCAAAATCACCATGAAGATGGCCTGCACCACCGATGTCGTCGTACGCCGTCCCAACGAGCCGACATCATCGCCGACCGAGAGCCCCTGCTTGCAACCGATCATCGCCAACACGATGGCGAACACCGGCGATTTCGCCATCCCGACCCAGAAATGCTGCTCCGGCACGGCGTCGGAAATCCGCTGCCAGAACATCGCCGCGCTGATATCGAGCTCGAAGACCGACACCAACAACCCACCGAACATGCCGGCCATGGTGGCGATGAATGTCAGGATCGGCGTCATCACCAGCATGGCGATCACCCGGGGCGCGACAAGCGCTTCCATCGGGTCGATGCCGAGCACGCGCATGGCGTCGATTTCCTGGCGCATCTTCATGGCGCCGATCTCGGCGGTGAAGGCGCTATTGGTGCGCCCGGCGAGCAGCACCGCGGTGATGACAACGCCGAATTCGCGCATCATCGAAAACGCCACCAACTCTACCGTGAACACCGAAGCGCCAAAATCGCCGAGGATCCTGGCGCCAAGATACGCAACCACCAGGCCGATGAAAAACGCCAGCAGCGCGACGATCGGCAGCGCGTTCAGGCCCGCATATTCCATTGTGTGCACGACCGAAACCCAACGGATGCGGCGCGGGTTGAAGATCAAGCGGCCCAGCACCGCCAGGGTCTGGCCAAAGAACGAAACCGACGCGATGATCTCTTCGCCGAGCGCGGCGACGGCGCGCCCGATGCTTTCGAGTACGCCGTTGAGGCTTAGCGGGCGCAGCTCACGCGCAATCGGCGCCTTGGTGTTGGTGCGCGCGAGTTCGAACAGGCGCCGGGCAATGGGGTGCTCGCCGCGCACGGCAATGCGGGTGGAAGGCCCGGCGCCGGCACGGAGCGTGCGGTCGATCAAATAGGCGCCGGCAACGTCAATCCGCTCCAAGCCGGCGACATCCACCACGGCGCCCGCTTGCAGCTGTGCTTCGAGCGCGCGCAAATCAGCGTCGATCCCGGCGATGGTGTCCACCGTCCAGTCGCCCGTGAGCACAAGCACGCTTGCGCTCCCCTCTCCACTGAGGTCGAAGGCGGCCGCAGCAGCCATCAGCCCGGTCTCCTCAAAATATTTTGCCTCAAGCCCAAGACGGCTAGCAGAAAACATATGGCAAAGATGGTGAAGGCGCGCGTAAGGCGCGGGCGGTTCTCGCGTTAGGAGAAAATTCACACTTGGCGGTCGCCATCAGGCGCGCGCGGCGTGCGCAACAGCAGCGCCAGCGCCCCGCCCAATGCAGCCATGGCCGCCATCAGCCAATAGCCGCGCGCCCCGCCCGCATCGTAAAGCACGCCCGAGGCCATCGTCGCCAAACCCAGCAACAATCCACCGGCGAGCGCGGCATAGAGCGTCTGCGCCAATCCGGCGCTGGTTTGCGATGCTTCGCGGTACAGCAGCCGCATAGCCCCCACATGCGCCGCCGCAAACGACAGCGCGTGCATCGCCTGCAGCAGCCAAAGCACGCCGCCCAACGGCGCAAATCCGAGCAGCAGCCAGCGCAGACTGGCGCCGCCCGCGCCGATGAGGATGAGCGTTTCGGACCGCACCTGCCGCTCGATCAGCGGCAAACTCCACAGAAACACCACTTCAGCGGCCACCCCGCAGGCCCATAGCCAACCGATTGTTTCCGGCGCCACGCCCTGAGCACGCCAAACCAGCGTCGAAAATCCATAATAAAAAGCGTGCGCCGCCTGAATCAGGCCGCACGAGAGGATCAAAACCAAGAAGCGACGGTCGCCGAGCAGGGCCATCATCGGCGCGCGCCGAGGCGGGCCTGCCGCGAGCGCGGCGACAGGCGGCGCGTGGTCGGGTTTGAGCGCACCCATCGCCGCCAGCGCGGTCAGCGCATACGCGCTCAGCACCCACACCGCCACCGCGCCCAATCCGAACCGCGCGATCAGAGCGCCACCGGCAACATTGGCGACGATGAACGACACCGAACCAATCCCACGCGCCATGCCGTACGAAATCTTGCCCGCCGCCGTTGCCCGCAACGTCGCCGCTTCGACAAACGGGACCAGACCCTGCGTGAGCGTCAGGGCGATGAATCCGAACGCCAAAACCGAAAAAAAATCGTGGGCCAGAAAAAAGAACGCCGCGTAAGCCACGCTCGCCGCCGCTGCTAGGAGTTTCAGCGGTTTGCTTCGGTCTTTGATTCGATCGGCCCAGAGCGCGATCATCGGGCCTGTGCCGATGCGCGCCAATTGCGCCAGGGAGAGCACCGCGCCGATTTCCGCGCCCGACAATCCCCGCTCGACCGCCAGCCAGCGCGACAGATACGGCAGCACCACCCCCATCGCCCCAAACAGGCATGACATCACCAAGGTGATGCGCGCCGCGCGTGAGGTGAAAAGCGACGGGATAGCCAGGCTGCTCATACCGCGCCCTTGTTTCTGGCCAATGCGCCCACCGCAAGGGTGAAGAGCCGCCCTTGCCCCTCGCCCCAGAGCCCCGTAACCCTTTCCATTCCTATGAGCTCAGAAAACAATCTCGCCCGACCGCTGAACGCGCCCGCCGCCGCCCGCCGCGAACTTTACCCGTCGATCGAACCATTCCAGAGCGACATGCTCAAGGCTTCGCCGCTGCATACGATTTATTTCGAGCAAAGCGGCGATCCGCGCGGGCGACCCGCCTTGGCGCTGCATGGCGGTCCAGGCGGGGGGCTCTCGCCGGAGATGCGCCGCTTCTTCGATCCCGCGCGCTACCGAACCGTGCTGATGGACCAACGCGGCTGCGGCCGCTCCACGCCCCACGCCGAAGTGCGCGAAAACACCACTTGGGATCTGGTCGCCGATATCGAGCGCGTGCGCGAACGCCTTGGCATCGAGCGCTGGCTCGTGTTCGGCGGTTCGTGGGGCTCCACGCTAGCGCTCGCCTATGCCGCCAAGCATCCCGAGCGCGTTTCAGCCCTGGTTCTGCGCGGCATCTTCCTGCTCGAAAAACGAGAGATCGACTGGTTCTACCAAAACGGCGCAGGAAATATCTTCCCCGACGCTTTCGAGCGCTACCTTTCGGTAATTCCGCTAGCCGAGCGCGGCGATCTCGTGGCTGCGTTCCATAAGCGGCTGATGTCGACCGACCGCGAGACCCGCATCCAGGCCGCGCGCGCCTGGGCGCGTTGGGAGGGCGAAACTATTTCCATCGCCGGCCCAAGCGCACTGCCTTCGCGTTTCAACGAGGACCGCTTCGTTGAAGCGTTCGCCCGCATCGAATGCCATTACTTCGTCAATCAGGGATTCTTCGAGCACGATGGCTGGCTGCGCGCTCAGGCGCCCGCGCTGCGCCGCATCCCCGCACACATCGTCCACGGCCGTTACGATATGTGCACGCCGCTCGCATCGGCCTGGGCGCTCAAGCAAGCCTGGCCCGAAGTGCAACTCGACATCATCCCCGACGCCGGCCATTCCAGCCTAGAACCGGGCATCGTCGATGCGCTCATCCGCGCCACCGACGGGATGGTGAACAAGGTGCTGTGGTAGCGCTCAGCCTGTTTTGGCTAAGCGCGAAACCAGAATTTTGCGCCGGCGCACGTGGGCAA